>NZ_SMNT01000013.1 GCF_004348265.1 Methylobacterium segetis | reverse complement strand
GGCCCGCGCGGTCCGACCTGGGGGCCGATCTGCGGGCCGCCCGTCGCGCCGATCTGGGCCGCGCCCGGCATGGCCGCGGGAAGGACCATCGGCACGGCGGCGCGCTGGCCGGCCGGCGCGGCGGTGCCCGGCCCCTCCGGCCCGCGCTGGCCGCAGAAGCCGATCACGGCCTGCCGCACATCCTGCCCCGCCTTGATCGTCACCATGCAGCTCGGCGGATGGTAGGCCAGGCGGACCAGGAAGCGCCCCTCCCTGTCCGCCACGATCGTGTTGCGGTCGTCGAGGAGGACGGTCGCGGTGTGGGCCGGGTTGATGCGCCCGCTCACCCGCAATTCCCCGCCCGTGATCATGGCCTGGTCGATGATCATCTCGGCGGAGGCCGGAACCGGCAGCGCCAACAGCGAGACCAGGAGGAGCGCGGCACGGGACATCTCAAGATCCTGAACGCGGCCGATCAGGTCTTGGACAGTACTGCGAGGGTTCGGGAGCGTCCACGAAGGGTGCGAATTCATACGCAGCCGGATGCCGGCGGGATCCGGTCCGCGTCGGGCACCTCGAAGGCGACGCCGATTTCCGGGCCGCGCCGCCAGACGAGGCGGGCCGGGCGAGCCGCGAGGGCGCCCAGACGCAGCACGAAGCGGACGGGGAGCAGGCCGATCTCGGCGAAGGCGAGCCGGGCGCCGATCGACGAGAGATCGGTCACGGCGCAGGGCAGCCGCCGCCCGTTCGCTAGGCCCACCGAGGCCGGGAGATCGACCGGTGTCCGCTCCGTCCGCCGCCGGTCCGTGCCGAGACATGCCATGGCGCGCCTCTCGTGCGCGAGAAGCCCTGATGCTCGCTCCGCCCGGTTGACGAGCCGTTTCGAGGGCCGGGGCCATCAACAGATGGGGCGGTCCCGTACCGGCGGCCTCGGCTGCGTCAGTTGCCCGCTCGGTCGGGCATCGTGTCCGCCGCGAGGCGCAGGCGCGGCGGGAGCAACGTGGCGGTCTCGGCCGCGCCGCGATCCACGCGCCGGAGCACGGCGCCCTCGCCCCTGAGGTCGATCACCACGGCCGCGTCCTGCGCGGGGCGGTGCCGAGCCCCCTCGGCAAGGCCGATTGCCGCCGTGAACAGGCCGTTGAGCTGGCCGGGTCGGCTCGTCCCGGTCTCCGTCATCACGCGCCACGCTACGGTGTCCGCCGGCAGCGCGGCGCCGCGATCGAACATCGCCCGGTAGGTCTGCGCCGCGCCGCCACCGGCCGGCACGAAGCGGCAATCGGCCACCGGCGTGAGGCCGACGACGAGGCCGAGATTCGCGTTGCGGGTGCAGGTCAGCGTCCCGGCCTCCCGGGACGGGGCCTCGGTCAGGGTGCCGCGGGCATAGGGCGCCGTGGCGATGAGGATCGCGCAGGTCGCGGCGACGGAGAAGGCGATGACTTCCGAGCGCATGGATGGCCCCTTGGAGTTCTTGTCCGCTCGCTTCGCTCTCGAAGCGTTGCGTTAACCCTGTGAGGCACAACCGTTACGCGCATATTCCGTCATCCATTGCGTCGCCGCGCCGGCGTTCGCGCTCCGACGCAATGTGCGGTGCCGCCGGGCTCTACTGCGTCAGTTCGGCGACGCCGAGGATCGCGCCCATCACGGAGACGATCAGGCCCCCGATCAACCCTCCGATCGCGATGGTGACGAGGGGCGTCAGCAGGGCGAGCGCCCGGTCGACGCGCTCGCGCGTCTGCGCCTCGTGCATCTCCGCGGCGTGGAGCAGCACGGGCCCGAGCCGGTTCACCTGCTCGCCGCTCGCGATCAGGCTCAGCGTCGAAGGGGCGTAGGGCTGCAGCCGCGAGAGGCCCGCGGCGAGGGAGCCTCCCTCGGTCAGCCGCTGGCCGGCCTCGCGCAGGGCGTCGCGGAACAGGTGGTTGCGCGGGAGCGGCCGGACCGCGGCGAGGGCGTCGGGCACCGGCACTTCGGCGACGAGGAGGGTTCCGAGCACGCGGCAGATCCGTCCGAGCTCGGCGCCGACCACGATCTCGCGGAGGCCCGGCAGGCGCAGGGCCAGGGCCGAGCGCCCCGCCGTGAAGCCGGGGCGGCCCCAGGCCCCGGCGATGCCCGCCGCGGCGAGGGTGAGGCCGCCGAGGAGGAGGGGCCAATGGGCCGCGAGCCCGTCGCCGAGCCCGGCCGCGAGGCGGATCGCGAGCGGAGGCGACCGGCCCGTCCCCTCGAAGAGCGGCGCGAGGGCCGGCACGAGGACGCCGACGACCAGGGCGAGGGTGCCGAGCGCCATCAGGATCAGGAGCGCCGGATAGATGAGCGCGGAGCGCAGGTGGCGGCGCACCGCGTCGCGGCGCTCCAGCGAGGCCGCGAGCGTGCCGATCACCGTCGTGAGCGTGCCCGTCGCCTCGCCGGCCCGGATCGCGTCGACCATGTCCCGCGGGAAGGCGGCGGGATGCGCCGCCATCGCCCGCGACAGGCTCGCGCCCCCGAGCACCCGGGCCAGGAGATCGGCGAGAACGGGGCGGAGGGCCGGGGCGGCCTGGCGCCCGACGAGGCGCAGCGCCCGGTCTACGGTCAACCCGGCGCCGGTGAGCGTGCCGAATTCCTTCAGGAAGGCGATCCGGGCGGCGTCGCTCACCCGGTCGCGCCCGAACAGGTCGCGGCGCCAGATCGGCAGCCCGGCGGCGGCGGGCGCGATCTCGAAGACCTGCAGCCCCTCGGCGCGCAGCGCGGCGACCGCGCGCTCGCGGGCCTCCGCCTCGATGCGGCCGGCGCGCATGCGCCCGTCCGGGGCGAAGGCGCGGTACGCAAAGGCCGGCATCAGAGCAGGCCCTCGAAGACGCGGCCGATCTCGTCGAGCGTCGTGTCGCCGTCGACGACGCGGGCCCGGGCGGTCTCGGCGAGGGAGACCATGCCGGCGGCCCGCGCCTGCCGACCGAGACTCTGCTCGTCCATCCCCTCGCTGATCAGGGCGCGGAGCGACGCATCGACACGCATGATCTCGCTGACGACCATGCGCCCCCGATATCCCGAACCGTTGCATTCCGGGCAGCCGCGGGCGCGCTTGAGGGTGAGCGGCGCGGCTGGGCGGCCGAGGCGGATGCGCTCCCCGTGCGTGGCCGGGCTCTCCTCGGCGCAGGCCGTGCAGACGCGGCGCACGAGGCGCTGGGCGACGACGCCGTTGAGCACGGCGGCGATGAGGAACGGCGCGACGCCCATGTCCAGAAGTCGCGTCACCGTGGCCGGTGCGGAGTTGGTGTGCAGCGTCGAGATGACGAGATGGCCGGTCAGCGCCGCCTGGACCGCGATCCGCGCGGTCTCGCCGTCCCGGATCTCGCCGACCATCACCACGTCCGGGTCCTGGCGCAGGATGGAGCGGAGGGCGGCGGCGAAGTCGAGGCCGATGCCTGGCTGCGCCTGGACCTGATTCACCCCGGGCATCCGGACCTCGACCGGATCCTCCACGGTCACCACCTTGAGGTGGCTGCCGTTGAGGCGGCGGAGCGCCGCGTAGAGCGTCGTCGACTTGCCGCTGCCGGTCGGGCCGGTGACGAGAACGAGGCCGTTCGGCCGGGCGATCATCGCGGCCATCTCGCCGATCGCCCCGACGTCGAAGCCGAGGCCCGCGAAATCGTCGATGCGGGCCGCGCCGTCGAGAACGCGCAACACCACGCTCTCGCCGTGGGCGGTCGGCAGGGTCGAGACGCGGATGTCGACGTTCCGCCCCCGGTCCTGCACCGTCATGCGGCCGTCCTGCGGCAGGCGCCGCTCCGCGATGTTGAGGCCGGCCAGGATCTTGATGCGGGTGGCGAGGGGCAGTTGCACGGAGCGGGCGAGGCGCTCGGCCTCGACCAGCACGCCGTCGACCCGGTAGCGCACGCGCACGTCCGCCTCGGCGGCCTCGACGTGGATGTCGGACGCCGACAATTCGAACGCCTTGCGCACGAGGCGTGCGGCGAGGCGCACGATCGGCGCCTGGCTCGCCACGTCCTGAAGGCGCGCGAGGTCGTCGTCGGCGCCGAGAGCGTCGTGGCCCTCGGCCGCCGCGTCCCCGTACACGGCCCGATGCGCCCGCTCGAAGGCGCCCGGCCCGACGATGCTCAGCGCGACCCGGCGGTCGGTGAGGTGGGTGAGCGCGGCCGCGATCTCCGGATCGAACACGTCGACCGCCGCGACGTCGAGGCTGACCGCGTCGGCGCGAAGCGGCAGCACGCGGGCGCGGGCGCAATACTCGGCGCCGATCAGGTCCGGCAGGACGGGTTCCCCCGGCAGGCATTCCTCGCGCAGGAAGGGCAGGCCCGTCGCGTCCGCCAGCGCGCTGACGAGGGTGGTTTCGTGGACGAGCCCGAGTTCGGCCAGCAGCAGGGGGAGCGGGCGCCGTCCCGGCAGGTCGAGGGCGGCGAGCGCCCGCTCGTGGCCGGCCGCATCGAGCACCTGCGCCTCGGCGAGCCCGTCGAGGAACCGGCGCGCCGGGTCCCGGGCTCCCCGTTCGGCGGCGCGCCTGTCGGAGCGCGGTCGGCGGGGGCGGCTCTTCCCGGCCCAGATGCTCAGCATGTCCGATCCCGAACCAGCCCGTATCCACCCCAGTCTCGCCGGACCGGCTTAAAGCATTCGAAACATTCGCGGAGACATGATCGGTCTCTGCGAATATTGCTCCAACACCACAACTTTCAGTACTGTGTTTGAGAATTACCATCCTCAGAAGTCGCAACTCGGATCGGCGCGCGCGTTTGCGGGGCGTTGGCTCGTGGGCCTCGCAGACCTGTTCGGGGAGGCCGAGGCGCGGCCGGACCGGGCGACGAGCGACCTCACCATCCGGCCTGGCCCGCCCGGCGGCACGCATCTCGGCGTGATCGACCGGCGCGAGCCCGTTCCGCGCAGGTTCCGGCTCGACCGGGACGCGGAGGATCTCGCCGACCGCCTCTCCGCGATCCGGGGCAGTGGCCGGAGCCGCGTCTCGGCAAGGGTCTTGATCGAGCCGGAATCCTGCTTCGTGCGCACGCTCACCCTGCCGGCGGCGGCGCTGCCGCGGATGCGGGAGGTGCTGGAACAGGAACTCGAGGCGGCGACGCCGTTCCGGGCGGAGGGGGTCTACAGCGACTGGTACGTCGAGGGTGAGGATGTGGCGGCGCGCAGCCTGAGGGTGCGGCACGTGGTGCTGAAGCGCGCCCGCCTCGACCCGCTCCTCGACACGCTGCGCCGGGCCGGGCTCGAACCCGGCCCGGTCGCGGTCGGGCGGGCCGAGGATCAGGCCATGCCCGTGGACCTGCTCAGCTTCGGGCGCCGCCCGCTGCCGCGGGCTTTGCGGGGGCTCAAAGGCGCGGATCTCGCGCTGCTGGCCCTGGCCGTTCTCCTCGCGGGTGCCGCCCTCGCCGTGGCGCACAGCCGGTATGAGTCGACGCTCGCCCGCCTCGACGCGGATATCCTGGCTGCGCGCCGCGCCGCCGCTCCCGGGCTTCCGCCGCCGCTCCTCGCGGCGGCGAACCGCCTCGGTGCAGAGCGGGCCGGCCGCCCGTCGCTGGCCCATAGCTGGGAGGCTGTCTCCGCGTCCCTGCCGAGCGCCGCCTACGCCGAGGGGCTGCGCTTCGAGCCCGGAGCCCTGATCCTGACGCTGCGCACACCGGACCGCGCGGCGGCGCTCGCCGCCCTCGGCGCCGTGCCAGGCTTCGGACGGCCGGACCTGCGCGAGGAGACGGACGCGGGTCCCGGCACCCGACGGATCGTCGTGTCCCTGCCCTTCGCCGCCGGGCTCGCGCCGTGATCGCGCCCCTCACTCAGCGGATGGGCCGCCCCGGAGCGATGCTCGCGGCGGCGGGATGCCTGCTCGGGCTCCTGTCGCTCGCCGGCCAGGGCCTCGCGGGGCTCATCGATGCACGCGCGGAGGTCTCCGCGGCTCGCGCGCATCTGGGGCGCCTGCAGGCTGCCTCCCTTCGCCCGGCGCCCGGCGCGCCTCTCTCCGCAACCGACGAGGCGGGGCTGCTCGCCGCGTTCCGGGGCCGGCTCGACGCGCTGGCGAGCGGGCGCGCCGTCGTCGTCGACGGGCTGCGCGTCGGACCCGATGCCGACAGCCCGACGATGCCCCTCCTCCACGCGGAGATGCGCGGGACAGCCGAGGGGTTGCACGGCCTTCTGCGCGACCTTGAGACCGGCCCGCCGGTCGTCGTGGTGGAGACGGCGGAGATCGGCGTCGCCCGCTCCGCCGAGGAGGCCGGGGAGCACCCGGCCATCCTGCGCCTGGGGCTTGCGGCGCGCGGCGTGCTCCTGCCCGCAGAGGGGCCGCGGTGATGCGCGGCGGCCGGCTTTCCGCGGCGCTCGGCGCGACCGGCCGCCTGCCGCGCGCGGCCGTCGCCATCGGCATGATCGGCGTCCTCGCCGCCGCCTCGCCGCTCGATCGCTCCGAGCCCCCTCCCCTACCGGAGGAGGCGGCACAGCCTCGCGCCCCGGCCGCGGACGCCGCCCTCGCCCGCCCCCTCTTCGACCCGGGACGGCGGGCCTGGACCGCGCGCGGCGACCTCTCCGACGTGGTCGGCACGCCGGCGCCTGCCGCCCGCCTCCGGGTCCGCGGCATTCTGATCGACGGGAGCGCCCGCCGCGCCCTGATCGACGACGGCATCGGGGATCCGGCCTGGGTCGCGGAAGGCGCCGGGCGCGGGGCCTGGCGCCTCATCGCGATCGCGCCGGACCGGGTCACACTCGCGGACGGGGCCGGGACGCTGACGGCGGAGTTCCTCGGCGAGCCGGTGTCGCTGCGCCCTCCTCGCCGCGCCCGGTCCGGGGCGCCCGCCCTCAGAACGAGCCTCGGACCCTCGCCCTAATCGATCATCCGGCGCAGGATTCCCTGGCTGCCGGGCGGCAGGTCGGCCAGCGGCGGCGGCGCGGGGACGGGGCGGATCGGCATCATCGCCCGGAACTGCTCGCGGAAGTCGCTGGCGATGCGATCGGCATCCGCCGTGCCGCGGATCACCTTCGGGCGGATGAAGACGATGAGTTCGGTACGGACGCGCGCGTCCGTCCGATTGCGGAAGGCGGCACCGAGCAGCGGCAGGTCGCCCAGCACCGGTACGCTCTCGGTGCCGATCTGCGCCTTCTCCTGCACGAGGCCGCCGATGGCGAGGCTGTGCCCGTCATTGACCGCGACGCTCGTCGCCACCCGCCGCTGGCGGATCGTCGGCGAGTTGATGGCCGAGGTCGTCGTCGGCACGACGTCGCTGACCTCTTGGTTCACGTCGAGGACGACGAGGCCGCTCTTGTTGACCCGCGGCGTCACCGAGAGGATCACGCCGGTGTCCTTCATCTCGATCTGGTTGAGGATCGGGGCGTTGCCGGCGAGCGCGCTCTGGCCCGTCTGCTTCACGATCGGCACCTGGTCGCCGATCTGGAGCTTGGCGGTGCGATTATCGAGCACGGTGATGTTGGGCGAGGAGATCACGTTGACGCGCGTGACCCCGCGCAGCGCGTTCAGCACCACGTTGAAATCGGCGTTGTTGAGCAGGTAGTTGAAGCCCGTCACGCCCCGCGCGGCGGCCGTGATCAGGCCGGCGGCGCCCCCGGTCGCCGCGTTCGCCGCCCCGACGGTGGCGGCCTGGGCGAGGTTGAGGCGCGAGCCGCCGTTGGCGAGGAACCACTGCACGCCGAATTCGAGGCTGTCGTTGAGGGTCACCTCGGCGATCACGGTCTCGAGGAGGACCTGCGTCGGCATCGCGTCGAGGCGGCCGAGGATCTTGAGGATCTTGTCGTACTGGTTGCGGGTGGCCGAGATGACGAGGCTGTTGTTGGCCTCGTCGGCCACGATCCCGATCAGGTCGCGCCGGGGGCCGGCTCCGCCCGCGCCGATTCCAGGGTCGCTGCCGGAGCCCGCCCATCCCGCCCCGCCGTACCCGCCTGCCCCGGCCAGCGCCCCCGGCGGATCGATCCCGTAGCCGGCACTCGGCCCGAACCCGGTGCCCGCCGCGCCGAGGGAGTCGAGCCCGCGCGACGGCGGCGTCGCGGAGAGGCCGCCCGTGCCGCCGAAGCCCGCAGGCGAGAGGCCGTTGCCGAGGCCCGGCGCCCCGCCGAGCGGGACCGCTGCGGAGCCGGGGCCGCTCCAGCCGTAGCCCCCGCCTCCCGGGGCGCCGTAGGTGGCGCCCGCGAGCCCAAAGCCCTGGCCGCCGAAGCCCTGGCCGCCGTAGCCCTGATTGGCCATTCCGGCGCCGGTCTCGGCGGCGACGACGCCCTGGAGCACGGAAGCGAGGTCCTTCGCCGAGCGGTTCTGAATCCTGTAGACGAAGAGCTGGCGCTCCCGCTCGGCGGCGAGATCCTCGAGGCGCGCCACCCATTCGCGGGCGCGATCGAGATAGGCGGCCCGCGCGCTCACCACGAGGATGGCGCTGAGCGGCTCGTTCGGCACGAAGCGGATGATGTCGCCGCTGGCGGTCGCCTCGGCAGCGAAGATCTGGGTGAGATCGCGGGCGATCGCCGCCGGGTTGGCGCTGCGCACCGGCAGGATCGCCGTCGACATGCCGCGCATCCAATCGACGTCGAACACCGCGATGGTCTGGCGCAGGGCCTGGATCTGCGCGGCATCGCCCGACAGGATCAGGAGATTGCGGGCGCGGTCGGCCCGCAGCACCACCTCGCGGGGCGCCACCGCGGCGAGGATCGCCTGCATCTCCGCGGCGGAGATCCAGCGCAGGGGAACCGCGTGGGAGCCCGGCCCGGCCTCCGCTGCTTCGGCGAGGCGGCGGACCGGAGCGAGGCCGCCCGGCGCTCCGGCCGGCAGGATCTGGGCGCTGCCGCCGCGCCGCCGCAGGACGGCGCCGCGGCTCGCGAGGGCCGTCTCGAACAGGGCGAGGAGGGTCTCGCGCCGGACCGGACCGCCCGTCTGGAGCGTCAGGCTGCCGGTCACCCGCTCGTCGATGGTGTAGCCCCAGCCGAGGGTGTCGGCGAGGACGGCCTTGGCCGCCACGGCGACCGGCACCTCGACGAGGTTGAGGCTGACGGCGCCGCCGGGGATCGGGGCCGCCTGCGCCGCCTCGCCGCCGATGAACTGGTCGGTGCCGCGGCGCAGGAGCGGCCGCCCCGACGCCGGCCCGAGCCCGGGGGTGCCGATCGCCTCGGGCTCGGCCGCGTCCGCCGTCGGGCCGAGGAGGGTCGCGAGGAGGAGGGGCGCGAGGAGAAGGGCGCGTGCTGACCGTCCCATCCGCTCCCTCGCACCGACCAAACCGTACCTCGCCTCAGTCCAGTGCTAGAGATTTATGGTTAATCTGGCTTTAATTGCGCCCCCATCCCAAGCATTCGGCCTTCAGAAGAGGCGATATACTATTTTCGGTTGCATATCATTGCCCATCAACTACTCGAGCGATGCGGACAGGGCCCGCACTCGTTCAGCGCGCCGCGGCGGTCGCGGTCATGACCTCGCAGCTTTTCACGGTGCCGTAGATGGGGTCGCCGAACACGCCGTTGTTGCAGCCGACCGAGCCGTTCACCGTCCGCGTGGCGTACTGGCCCTTTGCCCCGTAGCGAACCGTCTGCGTGCCCGTGACGGAGCAGGTCCCCCCTTCCGGGGCGCAGGCCGTCCAGCTCGCGGCCGGCGCGCTCGCGGGCGGTGAGGCCGGTGTCGCACCCGGGGTCTCGGAGAGCGGCGGCGCTTCGCAGAAGGACGCGTCCTGCCGGAACGCGGCGGTGCCGTCGTTCTGGCGCATGAACACGCCCCCATTCTCCCGGCGCAGGTAATGGCCCCGCCAATCCACCGACTCGTAGCTTTGGCAGCTGCCGCTGCAGGAGCAGGCGCCGGCGAGCGCCGGGAGCGGCGTGAACGTCGCCCCCGCCTTGAAGATCGCGCCGCCGTCATTCGGCCCCTGCCAGATCTGGAACGCCGCGTGCCTCAGGTATTGGCCGGGATTGAGTGCGGATTCGAAGGAGACGCCGCTGCCGTTGAGCCCCGCGACCTTGCGATAGGTCGCGCGGTTGCGATCCGCACGCGTCGCGGGAGCGGTCAGGCGCACGCCCGCATCCGTGCTCGTGACGTACTGAGCCCGGTCGGCGCTACTCTGCAGGCTCAGGGGGCCGGTGAGGCTCGCGCCCCCCTCGCCGCCGAGGGCGGCCCGTTCGCAGAAGGAGGCGGATTGGATGAAATCGGCGGAATCCTGCCTCGGGTCGATGCAGAGCTGCCCGCCGCGGTTCCGGATGAAATAGCCCGGCCAACTCACCGATTCGTAGGACAGGCAGGCGCCGCTGGCGCATCCGCAGGATGGGGCCAGGGCGGCGCGGCGCGTGAAGCTCGCATCCGCCTTGAACGTCCCGCCGGCCGTCTCGCCGCGCTGGTAGATCGTGAACCACGCGTGCATCAGATGCTCGGCCGGCTTCGCCACCGAGCGGAAGCTCACCCCGGAGCCCGACAATCCGGGGATCAGCGTGTAGGCGGCCGCGGCCTTGTCGGCGGCGCTCGTCGCCTGCGCGGCGGCCACCGTCAGGTTCGCATCGACGGGACGCGCGTAGTAGCCGGGCGTGCTCGCCGATTCGAGGCTGACGGCATTCGTCGGGAGCGGCGGAACGCCCGAGCCGGTCGACGGAGGGGCGTTCGCCGTAGCTACCGTCCCGTTGCGGCAGAGCAGGCCGATCCGGTTGCCGTTGGCATTGCCCTCGCCGAACAGGCCATAGGCCGAGCCGCCCTCCGGGCACGGCGAATCCGCGGCGGCATTGCCGCCGCCATTGCCCACGGCCGCGAGCTTCGCGCCGCCGCCGGCCGAGCCGTTGGCGGCGTTCATGGGGCTGCAGGTGACCACGAGTTGCGTCGCCTGCTCGCTTGCCTGGCCGCCGATCGCGGTGATCGCCTGATCGCGCGGGCAGTCGCGCGTGAAGGGCGGGCGGCCATCGAGGCCGGCGCCGAAGCTCCGGGGATTGGCGGTCCACCGGCCTCCGGCCGCCGTGACGCAGCGCGCGCCAACGCCGCCGATGCCCGCGTCGGCGGTCCCGTAGAGGCCGGCCATCACCTCGCCGTCCTCACACCGGATGTTCCAGAGGCCGCCCCGGGTGGTCCCGACGGCGGCGGTCCAGCTGTTCGAGAGGCGCGAGCCCGGTGCGATCCGGTCGTCGGCGCCGGTCGGCACCGGCACCTTGACCATCCGGCCCTCGGAGGGGACTCCGCGACCGTCGAGGACGAACAGCATGTAATAGCCGGGGGTCGCGACGACGGTGTTGGCGGGCGCATCGACGCTGAGCGTGTTGCCGTTCGCGCGGAAGCCGAGTTCGATGAAGCGCTGGTCGAAGTTCATCGAGTGCGTGACAGCTCCGGCCTTGACCAGCGTCACGCGGGAGATGCCGCCGCTGCCCGTCGCGCTGACCTGGAAGCTCTGGCCGAGCGTCAGCAATCCGGGCGCGGCCGTGATCGCGGGCCGAGGGGCCGGGTTGCCGGCATCGTCGAGAAGGTAGCCCGGCGTGTAGATCTCGACGTCGCGGTTGGTCTCGGGCCCCGGGATGCCGCCGCCGCCCGAGAGGACGCGGCCATCCGGGAGCAGGATCGCGACCGAGTGGTAGAGCCGCATCTTCGCTTGGCGCGCGTCCTGACGCCACGTGCCGGTGCGGGGATTCCAGATCTCGGCCACGTAGGCCGGTCCGCGCCCGTCGTTGTCTCCCGCGGAGCCCCCGGTCATCAGGACCTCGCCGTTTGGCAGGACCGTGGCCGTTCCCCAGTGCCGGGGGAAGGCCATCGGCTCCGTCTCTGTGACGACCGGGGCGCTGCCGGTGATGTCGATGAGGGTCGCGGCGCGGCTGCCCTCCGTGGTCACGGCGGTGTTGTAGGGGCTGCCACCGCCGGCCTGGAGGATCCTGCCCGGCTGGTACATGACGGCGGTCGAGGTCGCGCCCCAGTTCGAGCGGTTGAAGGGCTGCAGCCCGGAGATGCTGCCCTGGCCCGCGACGTCGAGGTAGAACATCGCCTGCCCGGCGATGGTGAAGAGCTTGGAGCCCGAGACGGGCCAAGCGTGGACATAGTTCGCGCGCCCGTCGGCCGCGAGGCGGCCGTAGGCGTCCGCATTCGCGGCGCCCGGCAGTTCCGCCCAGCCCTGGCCCGGCGTGTAGAGCTCCGGGACGATCGAGTGGGTGTCCCAGCCGACGATCGTCATGCCCCCCTGGATCGCGATGCGGCCGTCGGGCATCGTCGTGAGCGTCGCGTACCAGCGCGGATAGCGCATGAAGCCGACCGTGCGCGTCTTCAGGGATTGCGAGTCGTAGAGGGCTGTCCCGGTGAGGCTGACGCCGCCCGCCGTCATCGCCACGCCGTCCCAGGACTGCAGCATCAGGCCGGCGCAGAAGCTGTCAAAGTTCAGGTTGTTCGCGAGCGTGAGATGGGAATCGGCCCCTATTCCACGCTTCGGCTCCCAGAGATCGAATTCGAGCCCGGACTGATAATCCCCCGCTGGCGAGCCGTAGGTCAGGAGGCGCCCGTCCGGCATGATCATCGCGTGAATCGGGATGCGCGGCCAGGGGATCACGCCGGACCAGCGACCCAGCGAGGCAGCCTCGGCGACGGGGACCGCGAGCAGGCAGGCGGCGAACGCGGACGCGCCGAGCGCCGCCCATCGCATCGGGGCCGAATTCCGCTTGGTCATGGCCGGATTCCTACGCTGGACATCATTCGGATCGGGGAATGAGCATTCGTCAGTGGCTCGCGACATCCGCCCTGTCGCCGGAGCCGCCCGCCTTGCCATCGGATCCCAGCGAGTAGACCTCGTAGGGCGTGCCGCCGAGGCCGGGCGAGCGGTAGAGGTACGGATGGCCCCACGGGTCGGTCAGGCCGCGCGCGTCGCGCAGATAGGGGCCGCGCCAGCCAGCGCCGCCGGGCGGCTGCGTGACGAGGGCGGCAAGTCCCTGACCCGTCGTCGGATACACCCCGCTGTCGAGGTAGTAGAGTTCCACCGCCTGGGCGATGTTCTTGACCTGGATCCGCGCCGTCTCGCCCTTGGCCCGCCCGAGATAGCCGAGGACCTGTGGCGTCACCATCGTCGCGATCATCCCGATGATCGCGAGGACAACCAGGAGTTCAACAAGCGAGAAGCCGGATTCGGATGTCTCGCGCCGCCCTCTCGCAATCCGCCTCATCATCCATCCACACGCAAAGGTTGAATTACTTCTGTATTTCAACTTTTATACCAGACACCCGTAAACAAACTCTCTGGTCAAAGCCCGATAATATTCCGGCTTACGCCGACTCGGAACGCGGTATTGGAGATTTGTTCACGGGCTCGGGCCGATGGTCGGCGGGGGCGAGGGGAGCGCGGCGGCACGATGAGGACGGGACAGCTCTTCCTCGCGGCAGCGCTCCTCACCGGCCTCGCTGCAGGGCTGCCGGCCTGCTCGGCGGCCCTGAGCGCCCCGCTCGCCCTGCCCCTGCCGGACCCCCTGCCGCCCGTGCGGCTGCTCACGCTGCTCGTCGGCCTCCACCTGATCGGCCTCTGCTTCGGCCTCGGCGGAGCGACGATGCTCGATTTCTGGATCCTGCGCTGGATGCGCTGGGGCGGGATGCCGCCCGAGATCGAGCGAACGTTCCACTTCATCAGCAAGGTCGTCGCGGTCGGGATCGGCCTGCTCTGGCTCTCCGGCCTCGGCTTCCTCGCCCTCTACAGCGTCGAGTCGCCCGAGAAGCTCGCCAACCCGAAGCTGTGGGCGAAGGTCACGATCGTCGCGGTGCTCACGGTCAACGGCGCGCTGATCCACGCCCTCGTCCTGCCGAGCGTCCTGCAGGACGTGCGGCGCCCGATGCTGGCCGGCGTCTCCCGCGTCGAGACGGGCGTCTTCCTCGCCTCCGGGGCGATCTCGGGCGTCTCCTGGTACACCGCCTTCGCGCTCGGCCTCGTGCGCGAGTTGAACGACCGGGTGCCGATGGCGCTGCTCCTCGGCCTCTGGCTCACGGCGCTCGCGGCCGCCTGCCTGGGGGCGGCCATCCTCTGGCGGCACCTGCGCCGCGCCGCGGCGCGCGGGTCCCGCCTCCGGTCGCCCCTCGACGAGCGGGAGCCACGCCCCGACCCGATCCCCACGCACCGGTTCGTGATCGTGCGGGAGCGGCCCGGTGCGGCAGCGACGGCCTGATCGGCGATGAGCGCGCGCCGACCTCGATCACCCGCCGAGAGCCGCCCGGATGCGCGCCGCGAGGGCGTCCGGCGGGAGGTCGTGGCGCACCCGATCCGGGCGCCCGCCCTCCGGGCGCAGGAGAAACAGGTCGGTGGTGTGATCGACCGCGTAGCCCGCCACGCCTCCGTCCGGATGCCGGACGATCAGCGCGCCGAGGCCCCAGGCGAGGTCGTCGATCGCCTCGACGGATCCCGTCAGGGCGAGGATGCGCGGGTGGAACGCGTCGAGGTAGGCCCGCAGAACCGGCGGCGTGTCCCGCACCGGATCGGCGGCAACGAGGATCGGCGCGACGCGCTCGACGAGTTCCGGCGGCAGCCTGTCGAGGGCGCGGCTCAAGGTGTCGAGCGCGGTCGGACAGGCATCCGGGCAGTGGGTGTAGCCGACGTAGAGGATCCGAAGCCGGCCCGCGAAAGCCTCCGCCGCGACGGGCGCGCCGTTCTGATCGACGAGGCCGGAGGGAAACGTCTCGGCTCCGGCGGACCAGGACAGCGCGAGGCCGGCGGCCACGATGAGGGCGCGGAGGCGGGCGAGCGGCATCGGATTCGTCCAGCGCCCGGTCACGGGCGGGTGCGCGCCGAGGGTCCCGCCGGCATGGTTAGCGGCCGGTTAACGGGTCCGCCGGCCGTGCGGCGGCCGCTTGCCGCGACCGGACCGGACACGCGGGAGGCGTCGCAAGCCGGGTTCGTCCTGCCGACCGTGCTCGCGGTCCTCATCGTCGTGTCGGGACTCGCCGCGGCGATCACCCTGCGCACCCGCGCCACCCTCGCCCTGACGGCGGCGGCCCGAGACCGGATCGTGCTCGACGCGGAGACGGACGGGATCGTGAACCTCGTCGGCCTCTGGCTCGCACAGGAGGCGCGCGGGCGGGCTCCGGCCTCCGGCCTGCCGCTCGACGGGCGCGCGATCCGCTGCCCCCTCGACGCGGGCCGCACGGTCACGGTCGCCGTGCAGGACCAGGGGGGCCTGATCGACCTGAACGCCAGCCCGCGCCCCGTGCTTGAGGAGGCGCTGCGCCGGCTCGGGATCGGTGCGGGGGACGCCCTGGCGGTCGCAGCGCAGATCGTTGATTTCCGCGACCCGGACGACATCCCCGAGCCGAATGGGGGCGCCGAGAGCCGCCGCTACCGCGAGGAGCGCCTCGGCTACGGGCCGCGCAACGCACCCTTCGCGAGCCCCGACGAGATCGACCAGCTGCCGGCCATGACGCCCGCGACCTACGCGCGCCTGCGGCCCGCGCTGACCGTGCACGGCGGAACAGCCGGCTTCGACGCCGCGCGCATGGAGTGGCGTCTCGCGCCGCTCCTGCCGGCGGACGCGCTCGGCCCGCTCGCGGCCTCGCGCCCGTCCGACGGCATCCGGTTCGAGGTGACAGCGATGGTGGTGGCCGGCCGCGGCGCCCGCTCGATTCGGGCGGGGATCGTCGCCCTCGACGACCCCGCCCGGCCCGCGGGCGCGCTCCTCTCTTGGCGGCGTCCCACGGAGTGGAGCGCGGGCGAGCCGCTTGCCGGCCATGCGGCCTGCGGACCGATCGTCGCCCTGTTCGGGGCGGCGGGCTGAGTATCCCGCTCCCCCGCGACAAGGCGCTAGCGGCCGGCCGCGACCGGCACGAGGAGCGGCATCCAGCGCCGCCCGTCCTCCGCCGGAAAGGCGACCTCCACGGAGACCAGCGCCGGCAGGCGGTCCGGTGTGGTCCAGGTCTCGCCCCAGCTCGCCAGCGGCGTCGGCCCGCGCCGGCCATAGTAGCGCACGCGCAGGGCGGCGATGCCGCGCAGAAGCGGCTCGGCGAGGACAGCCTCGGCGGCTGCACCGCGGTCGAGCCCGCGCCGCTCCAAGAGATCGAGCCCGCGCGCGCCGGCCGCGGCGGCGAGATCGACCCGAACCTGCCCCCCGGTCTCGACGAGGCGCTCGGCCGCGGTGACGAGGGTGACGCCGTCCGGCCGGCCGGAGAAGGTCGCGCGGCGCCCGCCGGCCACCTCGCCCACGGCGTCCTCCAGCGTCCGGCGGAGATGATCGCGCGCAGCCTGCACCGCAGCCTGCCGTTCCGCATCGGCGAGGAGGCGTGCGACCCGCGTCGCCGTCCAGACGCCCTGCAGCAGCAGGAGGGAGAGCAGAGCGACGAGGGCGAGAGCTACGAGCATCTCGACGAGGCTGAAGCCCGCCTCGTGCCCCGTCCCGGAGCGCGGACGGGACCTCCTTCGATCGCCGGGCTCAGCCACCGGAGACGATCGTGCGCAGGAGGAGCCGACCGGGCGCGGGGCCGGCGCGCAGCATCACGCGATACGAGCCGGTGCCGATGGCCGCCCGCCCGAGCGAGGCGCCCGCATCCTCGACGATGAGGAGGTAGGGCGTGCCGTCGCGGAGCCGGCCCTGGCGCGCTCCGGGGACGAGAGGCCCGGCCGCGAGCGCGGCGATCAGGGCTGCCGCCTCCTCCGTCTGCCGGAGACGGTCCCCGGATCGGACGAGGCGGGATGCCGATTCCCCGAAGACCTGGAACGCCGCGATCATCGTCAGCGAGGCGACGGCGAAGGCCACGAGGACCTCGACGAGGCTGAAGCCCGCCTCGCCTCCATCGGGCGACGCGCTCACGCGCTGCTCCCACGCCGACGCCGCACGGTGCCCGTCAGCCCCTCGACCTCGACCTCGCGGACCTCGCCGCCCCGCCTCAGGCGGAAGATGCCGCCGCTGCTGCGGCCGTCCGGCAGGAAGCGCACGATCGACCCGCGGACCCGTGCGTTCCGCGCCGGCACGAATACGACCGCGATGTCGGCTCCCATGGACAGAGGCGGGCTCCCGGTCTCTCCCCGAAAGACGCGCGCCTGCGGATCGAATTCGAGAGCCAGCACGGCATTGCCGCGGATCGCCGCGGCACGGGTCAGGACGAGTCGCTCCGCGAGGGATTCGGCGAGCCCCTCGACCGCCCGGTCGGACCCGACCCGGCTCAGCACCGGGCCGGACAGGATCGCGGCGAGGGACAGGATCGCGAGAACGCCGAGCATCTCGACGAGAGAGAAGGCGCTCTCTCCGGAGCGAAACGGGGTGGGGGGAGGAGCGTTCACGTCGGAATCACCGGCGTCGATTCGGCCCGGCAAGTGGAGCAGATTGCCCCTAACACCCGATTGATGCGGGCGGCCGCCCGCAGGCTCCTCGTGCGTGGCCCAGCGCACAGTCCTTTCCAATTAGACCAAGGCCGGAAATCGTACACAACCTGCATCGCGCGCTCGATTCAGCGGCCCATTGTTGCGGTGCAACAGCTGAGCCGTTAAGCATGATCCGTTGATCAGCAAACGAGGACTTACGCGTCACGGCTCGGCCGTGATGCGTGTGGGCGGCCGGCAGAAGGCTGAGGCTCGCGATCGGAGGCTGAATGAGACTCAACATTCTCGCGACATCCGCTGTTCTTGCGGCCATCGTGACCTCGCTGACGAGTGCGCTGACGCCATCCGCACGCGGGCTCTGGGACAAGGAGAAGGACCGAGCGGCTTGGGCACGCCTGAGCACCTCGGTCTGCCTGGACTGTGAAGCCGGACGGCCCATGCGCGGATCGGCACTCACAAATCCGCTGGACGTCCTGGCAGCCTCACCGAAAGCCTTCGAGACCCAGGTCGCGAGCCTCGTTCGCCGGCCCGCGGCGCGACCTGCCGCGGCCCGGCGAGCCGATGCATCCGCTCGTCGGCGCTCAGCTCAGCGGTATGCGAGCAAGAGGCACCGAGCGCGGCCGCACGAGGCGGGCTTGAAGCGCGCTCGCCGCATCCAAGTGGTGGGCAGGAGCGATGCGTCCTTCCGTGAGGAGCGCGAGGAGGAGAGCCAAACGGGCTCCGCCCTGCTTCTCCAGGATCGGGACTAGTGCTTTGATCCTCGCATTAAGCTGCGCGGAAGCAGCGGTGTGCGAGACCTCGCAGCGCGACACCGAGGCTCGCCGTTCGGGCGATGGGATCGACGGCCGTGGTGTAGAGACGAAGGATGAGGGCCTTGCGCTGCGCCGGCTCCGGCTCGAGGCCGAGGCCCACGGCATTGCCGTTCACATGCTCGACACGGGCGACGATCCAACCGGCACGCTCGACGTAGAGGTGCAGGCGCATCGCGGGCACGAGCGTCGGTGCCCCGGAGCGAAGGTGCAGGATAGCGGAACCCATGCCGATGCGGTCGATGGTGCACGCGTGTGCCTTGCCGTCCAGGCCGATCCAACTCGCTTCGTCGATGCGGAACGCCTCGGGCTCACGGGGCCGCTCGAAGCAGACGAGGAGCGCGACGAAGGTGAACATCATCGCAACTCCAGCCCAGAGCAGGTTGAAGTAGTCGAGCGGTGAGATCTCGCTGGCGCCGGAGGGCGAGACGAACGACCAGACGATCGAGCCGGCCGACAGGAGCGAGATCGCGCCGAACCCGGCGGCCATCCGCCAGCGCACCATCGAGACGGATCGGTCTCCGCCCTTGTCCGTCACCTTGAACGGCCGCCCGAAAGGGCGGATCGCGGCCGAGACTAGGGTCAGGGTTATGGCGAGCGCCGTCATCGTATGGGTGACCTCCATGAACAGAGGCAGCGTCCGCCCACCCGAGACCCAGCCGCTGTAGATCCAGAGGGCCATCAGGGCGGGCAAGCCGTAGCGCAGGAAGGAGAGATAGTCGGCGTAGAAGGCCGGCATGTCGAAGAACCAGTAGATCGACGGCGCCACGAGCATCAGGACGATGAACGGCTTGCACAGCCAGTTCAGTATGCCGTGCAGGTAATGCAGGCGCTGCATCAGCGTGTAGTTCGGCCCCAGAAACGGCCCGACCTTCAGGAGCGCCACCTGGATGGTGCCGAGGCACCAGCGGGTGCGCTGGGTGATGTATTCCGGCAGCCCCTCGGCCGAAAGACCGGCGCTGAGGCGCTCGTTCAGCCAGTGCGTCTCGTAGCCGTCGCGCATCAACGTGTAGGTCAGGTTGATGTCTTCGCAGATCGCATCGTGCGGGAACCCGCCTGCGGCCGTGACCCGGTCGCGCCGCACCAGAAACGAGGTGCCGACGCAGAAGGCACAGCCCCACGCGTCCTTCGCCGGCTGGAACACGTCGAAGAAGATGCGCTGATCGTCGACCCAGGCCTCCGCAGCCATCAGGTTGTGCTGGATCGGATCCGCGTTGAAGAAGAATTGCGGCGTCTGCACCACCGCCGCCCGCTCGTCGTGGAAGAGCCCGACGGTGCGGCGCAGGATGTTCGGCGCGACAGCGAAATCCGCGTCGAGGACGAGGATGATCGGCGCGTTCGTGCGCCCCGCCGTATGGGCGAGGGCGTTGTTGAGGTTGCCGGCCTTGGCGCCCTTGTTGTCGGGCCGCGTGACGTAGTTCGCGCCGACCCGCTCGCAATAGTCCTTGAGCCAGCCTCGCCGGGTGTCGTCGCAGACCCAGACCGTCGCGTTGGGATAATCGACCGCGAGGGCCGGGATGATCGATTTCTCGACGACTTCCTGAGGCTCGTTATAGGTGCAGATGAAGATGTCGACTGCGGGCCAGTCGCCGCTCTCAGTGAGCCGCGCCTCCTCGCGGTCGGCCTCGGACGCGCGATCCTTGAAGCGGAACAGGATCACGATCGACATCAGCGTGTAGAGGATGGCCACCATCTCGAACGAGAAGAACAAATAGGGCCACAGGTGATCGAGACCGGGCTCGAAGCGCGGCAGGGTGTCATGCCAGCGCCACGCGGCGTAGCAGAGGATCAGGGTCGCGGTCGCGGACCCGAACAGGATGCGGGCCGCGGCGCTTGCGCGATCGAGCAGCCCCGCCATGACGAGGAGGCCGAGCAGGATGCCGATATCGGTCGTCAGGACCGCGGAGACGTCGGGGGACGAGGGAAACATGACGGCTAATCCACGCTCCGTCCGGTGAAGGGATTCCAGCCGAGGGCCGCGAGCGCCCCCCAGGCGGTGGCGCCGAGATGCGGGCGCCGGTGGTAGAAGAAGTCCGGTTCGGGGCTGGCAGGGCCGATCGCGATACCGGTGGTGATCCGGGGCTCGCGTGCCGCGAACAGGTATCCGGACGGAGAAACCTGGCCGGACAGCGTGGCGAGGAGGCTTCGCGCATCCTCGGTGCGTCCCAGGGCCTTCAGGGTCAGGGCGGCCTGTGCCGTGCCCTCCACCCAGAGACCGTCGCGATCTTCGTTGAAGTCGAAGCCGCCCGGGACCGCGAGGCGCTCCTGCGCGCCGGCAATCGCGCGACGCCAGGCATCCGGCGGCGTCGCGACGCCGAGAAGCGGCCAGAGTTGCGTGTCGAGGGCGAGGTGCTCCAGGGGCTGCAGGCTTCCGTCCGGTCGCGTCCCGAGCCGGAACAGGCCGGGCCCCTGCGCGAAGGCAGCGTCGAGGAAGCCTCGGGCGATGCGAGCCGCCTCGGCGCTCTCGGCGCTGCCGTTCAGGCGCAGGAGCCACGCGGCGAGGGCGTGAACGTCGAGATTGTGCTCCGTCGATTTCCATTGAAGCTTCGTCTGGGACGGGTCGAAGCCATCGACGCCCCCCGAGAAGCCCGCGGGCTCGCGCTGATCCCGCGTGTTCGCCGTAATCCAGCCGAGCATCCGCTCCGCTCCCGCGCGGTAGCGCCGGTCGGAAGCGTCCTGATCGAGCGTCAACAGCGCGAGCGCCGCCCAGGCGACGTTTCCGGTCGCCGTTCCGTCCTGATAGGCATCCTCGGCCCAGAGCTTCTGCCGTGTATCCCACCAGCCCGGCAGGGCCGGAGGGCCCGCTTCGAGGGGACCTGCGCGGTAGGCGTTCCGGACACGGCCATCGTGGAAGGTCCGATCCTGATCGAGAGCCTGCAGCAATGCGTCCCCGATTCGTCGGGCTGGCTCGCGCGCGCCGCACGCCGTCAGCGCGATGGCGGCGAGTGCGTTGTCGTAGGTGAAGGCCGACTGGCGCAGTGCTGGCGGAAGCGCCTGTTGATCGGGTCCAGGCCGGTAGCTCACGAGGAAGACCGGCCCGCCCTCCTTGCCGCCCGCCGTATCGACGGCGGAGGCGAGCGCAGCACAGAGCGTTCGCGCGAGCGGCCCCTCGCCGACCTCCGGTTTGGCTTCAGCCAGCCGGGCCATCATGACGAGCGTGAGGAGGCTGAGGGCGACGCGGCCGATCAACGGGCGTTCTCGACCCGACGTCCGTCCTTCTCGGTGGCTTGGGCCGGGGCAGTCACTTTCGGAGCCGAGGCCTTCTCGACGAGCGCCGAGACACCCCGCGTGACAAAGCTCACGGTGCGGCCCGCGCCATCCGAGACGGCCCCCCACGCGTCCTTCGCCTCCGGCGAGGTGACCGTCCGCACCACCGACGCCGAAGCGGTGGACACGCCGCCGGCGACAGCGTTGAGGGCGTTGCCTGCCTCCTTGCCGGTCAAGCCATCCGCGACCGTCTTCCACGCGACGGAGGCAGAGGGCAGCCAGCTGTTCTCGCGGGTGATCGTCACCCATTGGCCGACCGAGCAGGGGCTGCTCTGCGTCGGCGCGAGCACGCTCGCCGCCGGCCGGGCCGCTTGGTCGCGGTCGATGCTGACGAGGACGTACATTTCCCGTCGCTCCGTCTGCGGGAACGGGACGGCGTATTGCTCGTCGGTCTTGTCGCTCGTCTTCGGCAGGATCTCACTGACCGTGCCCCGGCGAGGACCGTCCGGGTCCGATCCCGAGATCCGGACCGGGGTGCCGACGGCAAGGTCCTGCGCCTGCCGGTACGAGAAGATGCCGACCACGAAGGACTGATCGCAATCGATCAACGTCGCCACGGAGTCGCCGGGATTGACGTGGCGGCCCGGCGCCACTCCCAGGTTCATCACGACGCCGCCGTTCATGGCGCGCATCTGCGCGTCGGTGAGGCTGTCCAGCCG
The DNA here is from genome assembly GCF_004348265.1 of Methylobacterium segetis. Lineage (GTDB taxonomy): Bacteria > Pseudomonadota > Alphaproteobacteria > Rhizobiales > Beijerinckiaceae > Methylobacterium > Methylobacterium segetis. The sequence continues at coordinate 41,154 of NZ_SMNT01000013.1, read as the reverse complement.
CTTCTTCTCGGCGTCGAGGAGCATCTTCTGCGCCTTGAGGCTCGACGAAAGCTGGCTTTCCTCGATCGCGAGACGCTGCGCATCGAACGCGAGATCCCGACGCTTCTGGGCGAGCACCGCGAGGCTGTTCAGCTCGTTGCCCACGAAGACGCCCTTCTTCACGCCCTCCAGTTGCGCGAGCTTCTGGTTCAACTTCGCCGTCTCGGCATCCTTGTCGAAGCGGGCAGCCTCCAGCTTGTGCTGGGTCGGCCGGAGAAGATCGATGCTGGCGGTGTTTCGATCGACCATCGCCTGCTGTCGGTCGACCACAGCCTTCGTCGACTGGCCCTCCGCATCTGCCGACGAGACGCGAGCGCGCGCTTCGGCGACCTCGCCCTGTAGCCGGGCGGCCATCTGCTCGGTCTGTTGGCGGATCTCGCCATCGAGGGCCGCGACGTAGCGAAGGTCGGACTCCTTCTTCTCGCGGGCTGCGATGAGGGAGCCCTCGAGTTCGTCGACCTTGCTGTCGAGGCCGATCAACGTGCTGCGATCGACGCGGCCGTTATGAAGATAGGCGACCGCTTGACCGGGTTCGAGCCGCTGACCGACACGGCCGAGGAGATCGGTGACCTCGCCGGCGATGGGTGCCGTGAGGAGCGTGATCGGCGCATTGATGACGGCCCGGTCCGATTGATCGGCGAGAAGCGGCGGCAGCGTCGCTGTGGTCATCAGGAGGGCCAGCACGCCCGCGACCGAATACGAGGAGATCCGGACGATCCGGGTGTGCGTCCTGTGGCGGTTGGCTTGCGCTGAGCGGTCGGACGCTGCGCCGGCGTCTGAAATGGGCTTCTGCGGCATCGAAAGCTCCGGCAGGACTTGTGATCGAAACGGCACCCGGCCGTGAGGCGGGCAAAACGGCCAACAAAGTCGATGGCATGCGCGGAAGATGAACGTCCGGCACAGACTAGGCCTGAACACGACTTCCGATTTTGAGGAGAATTTTAGATAACAGCTTTTATTGCGGTGCACAACCGCGGCAAAATTGCACATCAAAATATATTTGCTGATATATAGGCAGAACAATAACAGCCGCATCCAGTGAAGCACCGGTTACGACACAGAAGTGAATATTTAGGATTACAGGTGTTATTATAAGATTGTAATCGGATCGTGGTCCGAGGTGATTTTTAATTCCGATTTTGTTTCCAAAATTGCCGTATATAACTTGAATTAATGAATTTTATGTCGGTTTTGCTATACCTCACCTGATACTAATCGTCGTCCAACCCGAGGAACGGCACCGCACCAAAAACCGTTCCGAAAAATTAATCGGCGCTCGCCGCAGGCATGTCGTGAAACGGAGCCGCACGGGCCGGGGCCGGAGATGCGATGCGGTCATGGGACGAATTCGGATCAGCGGGTGGCGATGCTGCGCGCGGCCGATGCGGAGGCAATGCACGCTCCGCCCGACGCCCGACTCAGCACGCCCCTCAGCTTCGCGTGCCCGGCCGCTGCCGACATGCCAGACCTTGGGCGCACCATCGCTCACCGGAAGGCGTGATATGGGGGTCAAGCCGTCGGCAAACAATCTGCCGATGGCTGCGAACCGTCCCGACTGCGATGTGAGGCGGCGCGAGATCGCGATTGAAGTTGGCGAGCCCCTCGACCTGCATGGGGCCGGGCTCAGCCCCTCAGACCACCCGTCAGCAGACGATCGCCCAGCATCACCGCATGAGTCCCGGACCCGAGCTTGCCTGCGGCGTTGCCGGCGAGAAATCCTGTGTCAGCCCAGCGCGAATGCAGAAGGCCGAGATGTTCCGATCGCACATGACGAGGAGCAACAGATCCCTTCTGACCTTGACGGCGCCGCGAAATGAGATCCCGACTCGTCAGCGGGTCGGGCAGAGGGAGCGGCTTTCACCGCCCGGCGGGCACCTGCGCTTTCACAAATTCGTGTCTGCAGCCCGGCTGCACCGTACACGATCGCGACCGGCTCGCTCAGCCGAGGAGGGAGATCACCGGCGACAAACTCCTTAACGCCCGGAATTGAGAACCAAATTTCACTTTCCCATGCTGACGCCGATTGAACTCAATGTCAGATTTCACAAAAGCATCACTGCGTACGTTTAGCGACATAAATCTGTAGATTGATTGACAACTGTTCATTTGCTTTCCAATTTGACTAAAAAATTATCATGAGGCAGTCATGAATTTCTCATACGTCGAAGCAAGCCGCATCCGACAGAATGATCGTGGATCCTACAGCCTCTATGCCGATGACATCGAAGTGATTTCTGGCCTTGATCGAGAAGATTTAGCGGCATTTTACAGTTCGGTGCTTGATCCAGCTCCTGCAGAAATAGCAAGTCATCAAGCCGGAAGGCAATCCGAGTTTCTCCAAAGTCAGCTCGGAAAGAGTTCAAGCTGCCACAGGGCTGAAGCAAAGCATCCCACAAGCAGGGCGCGTCGAGGGCGCCGGCTTTCCCTTCTTCCCCACGCTGACTTGGTCAGGGCGGCGCTCCAGCAACGACCGAGCATTCATCCCCTGTCGATGGCACTGGTCCTCAAACAGGCTGGCGTGAAGGTTTATACTTTAGGTCCGGTTCGAAACATCATGGATTATTGCAGCCGACAGTAATGCACGGGATTTTTCTAACAAAATGAACCTCACTATAAGCCGCTGGCCAAATGCGGATTTCTCGATCCGCATTACAATGCTGATCGCAGCATAAGACGAAGCCGTTCCGGACGGGTGATGACGCTCCTGCAGACGATGTCTGCTGCCACCGCGATGCCGGCGTCATCTCTGATCCAACGAGACATCGGGGCTGTACGACGATCGCTCACGCAGAAGGGTATTGGCCCGCGGATGTTTGAATGCGACGTCGGTCAGGCTCTCTCACCGAAAGCCAGCCGGAAGGCTTCGCCGGTTCCGCGGTAGCGACCTCCGCTGAGCTTACCCGGATAATCCGCATCGCTGTCCCAATAACTCTGGAACAGAACTCCGTTGACACTGCACCACCGTGCCATTTCCTCGACGTAGAGCATCATGCCGTCCGTTCGCACACCCCATTCCGGAATGCAGATCGGCTTGCGCTGGCGCGAGGCAAAATCGGTCAGCCAGTCGAGACCGAAGTCGCGCGTGCGGGTGGAGTGCCAAGCCGCCAGCGGTCCCTGGGGATCGTGCGGCTGATGGTAGAAGTCCATGCCGATCGCATCGACATGCTCCGAGCCCGGAAAGGACGGCACCGGGTCACGCTGGCCCAGGTTGGGGCACCAGATGAGGCGGGCGCGCTCGGAGCAGGTTCGAAGCACGGTCGAGAATCGTCGGAACGCGCTCGCGAAGACCTCTTCCTGCCCCTGGGCGGCCCATTTCATCCAATCGCCGTTGAACTCCCAGCCGGTGCGGAAATAGACCGCGGCGTCGCGCGGCCGCGCCGCCAGAATCGTGGTCACCACGCCACAATAGATGTCGTCATAGGTTCCAGCCGCCGCCTCTGAGAGCCTCGCCCCCGACCACAGCAGGGGAACGGACCAGACGGCAGGCCTGTCGACGGCGTTGACGACCGTGTTGGCGAACCAACCCGGGGATCCTGCGAAATCCTTCAGCGATGCCTCGCCGGTATGTTGCGAGATCAGATCCACCGGCCGCCCGAGCCAAGCTTCGAAGGCCCGGACCGCCGCAGGATCGTTGCTACTGTGGATCCCGAGCTTGACCATCGATCCTCCTGTGTGAGGTTCGGCCGCTCGGAGGATGCACAGGACGGACCAGCCCTCCAATCCGGGCGCCGGTTCGAAAGCCAGCACACCGTCGCGGCAGGCCCGCTGCGACCGCCGGCGCAGCCGGATCAGACGAGGTGCCAGCCGCTCTCGATCACCGGGACCAGATGAACCTGTGCCTCGGCGCTCTCGGCGATACCCACCGCCAGATCCGCCCGCGTCGCACCGTGAGCCAGGGCGGTGAGCCAGCTTTGGGCGCCGCCCGGATCCGGTGCACGGCCGAGCGCCTGCTGGTACAGCATGTCGACGTATTGGGCATCCGTCAGAGGGCCCGGATGCCGGGCGGCATACTCGCCCGAGGCGAGAAACTCCTGCGCCATGGCCGAGAGTGACATGCCGCCCTGCGCCGAGCCAGCCCATTGCTTCAGTCCGCCCGTGTCGGGCGCACGGTCCAGCAGGGCGTAATAGAGACGGGCGACATCCGCCGTGGCCGCATCCGCCACGAAGACGCCGGCGTCGAGCGCCGGCTTCAGGTGCCCGACATGTTCCTCCGAGAAGACAAAGGCGCTCGCCACGTCGGCACGGCCCATCCCCCGGCCCAGTGCCGCGATCCAGGATTGCAGGCCGGCAGCATCTCCCTCTCGACCGAGCACCGTGTCGTAGAGTTGAGCGACGAACCCGGCACTGTCAGGAGAACCGAGCTGGGATTGCGCCTCCGGAGCGCTGAGAAATCCCTCCACGACCTCGTGCACCGTGGCGCCCCGGCTGAGCGCCATCGCCCAATCCGCCGCGCCGAGCGCGTCCGGGACGCGTCCGAGCAGCCCCTCGTAGAGGGCGTACACCGTTCCGCCGATCTCGTGAACATCGTGACTGATCGTGCCGAAATGGAGTTGCCTCTCCTGGTCGGTGGACGGGGCAACCACGGGGGCCCCGGGTGCAGGCATCCCCGTCCAACTCTCCCTCGGCGCGAAGGCGGCCTTGTACGCGGCCGCGGCGGCGGAATACTGATCCTCACTGAGCCGACCAGCGAAATCGCTATTCGAGTCCCAGTAGCTCTGGTAGAGCACATCGTGTCTCTGGAACCACTCGGCGGCTTTCTCGATGTAGGCCGCAGCGTCCGAATTGACGCCCCACTCCGAGTAGGCGGTCGGCTTTCCATGAGACGCCGCGAAGGATTCGAGCCACTGCAGACCGTAGGGCCGCTGGACCATGTAGTTCCATGCCTGCACCGGATCCTTCGAATCCCAGGTGACGTTGTAGTAGAAGTCCATCCCGACAACATCGACGTACGCGTCTCCCGGATAGGCCTTCGCCGGGTCGACACTCCCGCCAATATTCACGTTCCATTCGAACCGGAATAAGCTCGACACCGATCGGAAGCTTTCGACAAAGCTCCGAAATGCTCCAATGAAGTTCTGCTCATCACCTTCTGCTGCCCACGGCATCCAGCCGCTGTTGAACTCCTCTCCGACGCGAACATAGATGACCTCATTCGTCGGACTGGCTGCGAGCAGCCTTTGCGCAGCCTGCACATAATAGGTATCGTAAGCACCCGAGGCCGCTTCCTCCAATGTGCCGCCGTTGGCGAACATCGGAACATTCCAGTATAAGGGAAGCTTGAGGTTCGAGAACTGGCCCGCAAGCCATGAGAGACTGTTAACGTAGTCAGACCAGTCGGCCCGCCCACCGTGAGCGCGTATGAAGTCGGGCTTCCCGCCGAACCAAGCCTCGAACCTCTCGACGTCGGACGGATCGTTCCCTTCAAAAATCCCGACGGCAGTCATCTTGGCAACCCGAGTCATGAACAGCTCACAACTCTGAGATGCGATAGATTGAGAGTTCATTAAACAGACAACAAGATATCCTTTTCGGCGCCGCATTGCTGAGATTTCACCAGCAGCATTATTGCGGAGGATTTCTTTTTATTCCCGTTGCAAGATTTTTATCAGATCACCCGGTCCCGACGTGGAGGGCGGCCATTTGTCGACGCCAGTCACGCCTCGAAGCCTTGAGCCTGCGATCCGGTTGACTTGCTTCAATAGCTCGCTCGCCCCGCAAAAGATATCGGGACCACGATGACCGGCGACGTCTCCATGGGAGGGCATTCAACCGGCCTGCATTCGCGGCCAAGCTGCATACCCGATTGTCTCAGCAAATCATCGGGATCCAAGATTATTATGGAGAGGCCTAGACGCCCTTCTGAGCGCTTTTAGATTTATGATCGCGCCGTTGAGCATAGAACGACAGACGATCTTGCGCCGCGCGCCGCCATGTCATGGATCTGGCTGTCTCAAGAGCCGCACTTTTCATACGATCGAGTTTTGCGGTGTCCGTTACAAGCTGCAATATTGCCGACTGATAGTCAAGTTCGTTGTCAAGATCGACAACGATACAGTCGAATCCGTCACTCAGATCCACAGAGCAACCCGCGTTGTTACTGACGATCGGCACCACGCCATGCGCCATCGCCTCAAATCTCGACAACGACCAGCCCTCGAACATCGACGGAAACAGCGCAATTCTCTTGCTGGCAAGCAACTCCGACAATTGCGAGCGGTCGAAGCTGGGCACGATCGTGATCCGCGGATGAAGATGCGGCGGATAATTCTTCAGGATCAGGTCCGCCTCGACCTGAGTTCCGATCAGCGACAGACTGACATCGGGACAACGGTTCAGGACCTCGCTCATCGCCTTCGCCGTGTGATGCGCGCCCTTGCGCCAGGAATAATCGCCAATCTGAACAATTCCGATGCGTAACGAACGATGGTGAGCCACTGGCGGTGATGCCCCCTCAACATCCACCCCCCACTTCCCCCGAAGGATGTCGCAGCGACCGAGGCCAGCTTTGGCCACGATGTAGCCGACCTCATCATCATTCAGCGCAATGACGCAATCCGAGGAGCGAAGCGACATCTCGACAAGCTTCAATTGCAGGCCATGACGCCAGAGTTTTTTCTTGAGGGAAACTTTGCGCCCGTGGGCATCAGCATCCTGGATCTCCACCTTTGAGGCGAGGGGCTCAAGACCATGACTATGTGTGACGCGCAACGTCGTGCGGAGGGAGGACAGATTATAGGCCAACCATCCGTCGCCGGTTGATGCATCAACCACGTCGAAGCTGTTGCCAGATCGTCTCACGCGGCTCGCGAAATACAGAGGATAGATGATCTGCCTGATCGGCTTCGGAACCCAAGAGGGTAGATCATCGAAGGACAGAATTTCGACATCATGGCCTGCGTGTCGATACTCGTCTGCCATCCGCAGCACGGCCCCTGCGGCGCCTGCATTTCGGCTGAGAGGCGCGTGCACGGATAACAGGATCCTCATGACCCAGCCTCTCTAGGGCAGACCGATACTTTCACGGGGCGAGTAAGTGGGAACCCATGCCGTCACAGTCTAGCTCTTGGACTTCTCGCACCCTTATCACGGCCTAATCCTGAGGTAGACATCGGATGTCGCCTCCGCGATGTCACGCCAATCCGGTATCGACGCTGAGAGGGCGCGCAGGTTGTTCGCCATCGCCGTGCGCGTTGCCGGAGACCGAACGAGCCTCGTCAAAGCATGGCCCAACGCCGGAGCGTCTTCCTGCGGGACCAAAAATCCGTGCTCCCCATCGACGAGCATCTCTGCGAACAACCCGATATTGGATGCGACGATCGGCCGGCCCGTCGAAAGCGCCATCATCAAGACACCTGACGCATCGATCTCGCGATAGGGCATCGCGGTGATGTCGGATCCCGCCAAAATGGCCGGTATCTCTTCCTCACCCACGAAACGGAGATCCCATTTAATGAGATCTTCGACGCCGCTCGTTCGAGCAAGGGCCATCAGAGGGTCCACGTCCATCTGTGGTCTGCCCACGATATGGACGCGTATGATGGACCTCACATCATCCGGCAGATATTGAAGCGCGCGGATCAGCACGTCCACGCCCTTGTACGGCTTTATCTGCCCGAAGAGCAGTACGACGACAGCATCATCAGCCTTCTTTTCTTGCAGAGGAACGAGGCCCGTCGGCACGCATTGACCAAGCACTCCGTGATCAATCCGCGAGATCCGGTCAGCCGCCAACCCATACCTGATCAGCGTACGCCTGGCAGCGTCCGTATGGACGATGAGGTGATCGAACCTCCTCATGATGCTTATCGAGCCGAAGGCTTGCAGACGTGATTTTGGGTTGTTGTTGAAGGGAGACGAGTCATGCACAGTCAAGATGACGGGAGCGATCGTGCGAAACAATGGCACGAACCACCGATCGACGACCGGCAACGGAGTCCATTGAAAATGGATGGCGTTTGGTTTCTCTCGGCGCAGCTTGAGCCACAAGGACATCAGACCGGCTATGTGGGCGAGACCTTTTGCCAGGAGGAACAGCGTGCTCGGAAGCCGTCTCGCGACCGCCGATTGGAGACCGGGATAGAACAGCTCCCGCACGTAATCGTGGCCTGCTCCCGGTTCGGCAGGAGCGAGATGCTTGGTGTAGAGGACCACCTCATGGCCGTTCTGCTGCAATCCTTCGACGAGGGCTTTGTCGTAGGGCCAGGTGAACAGCGACGGATCGAGCAGGGCGATCTTCATGAATTCGACCTGAGCGAATCGCGGGCAGGCGCGTCCTCAGCGATGCCCAACAGGTGATTGGAAGTCCCCTTCATCGTCACGTCACCGAAACCTCGTTCCTTCGCCAAACCCGACGAGGGAGTGACAGAGGCAGAGACGGACTTTCGGGCCGCGTTCCGTCCGGCCCCTGTGGGGCCACGCCCTTGCACTCTCCGGGTCATGCGACGCCTTGGGAAGGTGCCGGTGCGATCCTCCCGCGGCCGAGATGGGCGAACGCGATGAGGCGTCGCAACGCTCGGTGATCCAGCGCGAACAGCGCGGCCGTGTACAGCAGGGCGCCGCACAGAACCATGGCGGCGAGCCGATGCGCAATCGTCCAATCGGCAAATGGCCCCCACCCGAGGCCGCGAACCAGAGCCATCATGAGAAGGGCTGCGGTAAGCGGTGCGCCGATCCCACGAAGCTGCTCCCGAACGGGCAGGCCCGTGCATCTGCGTATCAAGGCGATTTGCACCGGTACGCTCGTCGCGAGACGAAGGACCCAGACCGCCACGGCGAGCCACAGCGCCCAGGTTCCAATGCTCAACATTCCGATCACGATCGTCGCTACGGACACGATCAAGACAGGCGTGAATTTCTGCGGCGATCCGAGTGCGCTGATGAGTTCGCTGCCATAGAGTTTCGGGAAGTAGAAAATTGTCAGGAGGGCGAACACCGTCACGTAGGGAACGGCTGGCACCCATTGGACGCCGAAGACGAGTTCGACCACCTCCGGTGAGCAAGCAGCGAGCCCGAGAAAGATCGGAAAACTCAGCATGCATGTGAAGCTTACGGCTTCTGCATAGGCGCCGTTCAATGCGTCGCGATCCTGAGCGATGCCTCGGAACAAGGGTAGCGCCAGCTGGCTGGCGGCGCCCGCCAGTACATCGCGGGGCATGTCGACGATGCGGAAGGCCAGGTTGATGTAGCCGGCGGCCGTCGGACCGAGCCCGGCCGCCACCATCAGCATGAAGATGCGGACTTCCGTCATCTGGAGCGCAGTGTTGGTCAGGCTCGCGCTTCCGAACCGCATCATCTCGGCCAGACGCCGGGGCACGATGCGCAGGCGCGGCCGATGGGGTGCGAAGTACCAGAGCAACCCGCTCGCGAAGGCCCCCATCGCGATTTGCTGGGCGACGAGGCTCCAGATCCCTCCCCCACGGAGCGCCGCGATGATCCCGATACCGGCGCCGATAAGACGTCCGACCAGGGAGCGTAGGGCGAGGACGCGGAACGCGAATTCGCGGCGCTGGCGCGCCATCAGAGTTCCGCCGAGGGCCGACGCAATGAGACTCAGGCTCATCACGGAGAGAACGCGGCCAGCATCCGGTTCGCTGAACAGCCGCGAGATTGCGTCCGAGGACAGAACGCAGCCGCCGCTGAGCAACAGCGAGAGGATCAGTGAGGCGGTGAAAGCGGAATCGTAATGTTCGTCCCCCGTATCGGGCCGCTGAACGAGCGCGTCGTGAAAGAGCATCTCCACGGGCAGCGTCAGGATCTGTATGACTCCGAGCGCGACCGTGAAGACACCGAGTTCGGCTGGCGTGACAAGCCGCGCCACCACGACGAGCGTGACGAAGGAAAGGACGGAGAGACCTCCGCTTTCCAAGGCGGTCCAGACCAGCGATCGTGCTGCCTTCAGGCGCAGGGACATGATCGACAAACCTCTGCCGGCGCGGCGCGGTGTTTCGGATGGCAGGTCCGATCGGGGCATTCTCGCGAACGTCCCGAGCCTGCTCGCAGGCGTGATCAGGCAGGCTTTGGGCGCCTGCTTTCGACCGATAGGATCGGCATCTCCAAACCGGGAAAGCGAATGGATCGATTGTCTTGATTGTAGATCCCCAGAACCAAGATCAGGCTGATGACCGCCACGTCTGTCAAATACCCGCCCAGAAAAAGATACGTGACCAGCAATGGCAGAAGGAACGAGCGGTTCGCCTGTTTGAGGGTGACGTATAGAAAGCCGAAATAGCTGATGAACCCTACCAGCCCGTACTCGAACAGCAGCTTAGCCCAGGTGGGATCGAACATCAGGAACGGCATGCGTTCATAGTATGTGGTGATCGTCCCAGGTCCCTTGCCGATCAGAGTGGCGGCGAGATCGGAGAAGGTCACCCGGTCGAGCAGCGTGAACGCCGACACGAAGCGAGCATGTCCGCTCGAGTTCGGTGTCGTGAACTCGCCCATCCGGCTCGTCAGCGCGTCGATCTCCAGGGCAGTGCCGAAGAGCAGGACGACGCCGATCGCTCCGAGCGCGCCGAGGACGTAGACGAACTGACCTCGAGCGACCGTCCAGACGCAGCCGAACAAGGCGAGCGTGATCAATCCGGTGCCGGAATAGCTGCAGAGGAGCGCCGCCGCATAGATGCCAAGCCGGACCGGACGCCGCAACGTCAGCAGCTCGCAGATGGTAGCAAGCCCGACGAATTGGCTGAAGAACGCCGGCTCCGCAAAGAACACCCCGTTGCTTCTGAGGATCTCCGATCCATAATATATCGGAACGATGTTGTTGTATTTATCCAACAACATTCCCGCCGGAAAATAGAAATCGACACAGAATGCGAGCTTCGTTCCGACGATCCTTTGGAGAACGAATTGTGCTATGCCTACGACGCTGAAGAGGGCCATCACGTCGCGGAACAGGGATAACCCACTTCGGCAACCGCCCTGCGTCACAGGCCTGAAGATCAGAATGCTTTGAACGGCGCAAACGAGCGCGAGTGAGGCCGGGGAGACCTTCTCGGCACCCGCGTTCAGAACGAATGATGCCGCAGCGGCCAGGACGAAGATTGCGAAGAGAACGAATGCTTGGCTGTCGAGTCGGAGCCGGCCGCACAGCCAGCAGAGCAGGACAAGACTTGGCACGAGCGCGGTCGTGACCGAGAGGGCGTTCGCCGTTCCCGGAAGGGCGATCTTCTGAAGCAAGGTGATCGCCAGGATGATGGCGAGACACAGGCGATAGCCGGAGTTCCGGTTTCCGGCGTTGAGCGCCGGGCCTGCCAGGCGCGGAAGAGCCTCGCCGGTCATCGGATCAGGCCCCCGACACCGCAGGAGTGCGCCGAAGTTCGCGAAGCGGCACGGCTATCGGCCAATCGGGACCGGTCGCGGAGGCGGTTCCTGCATCCCTCATATCTGCCTCGGTCGGCTGATCACGCGCTGCCGTGCGAGAACGGTCATGGCCCACGCATGGAGGGATGGACGGAGGAGTTCCCGATACACAACGAAGCACGAGAACAGAGCCAGCGAAACGTTCTTCGGGCAGCGCAGGTTGATCTGCCGCGCATAGGCGGTGAAGAACTTATCGTAGAAGTACTTTGTGTAGTAAATCGACCAATAAATCCTGTCCCATTTCCTGACGCGCTGCCCGCCGTGCCTCGTCTGACTGGCGGGCAGATGCATGCTATGCACGTCGTTCGTCACCCCGATCCGATACCCCAGGGTGAAGATCTGCATCTGAAAGTCCGTCTCCTCGCGATAGCCGTTCCCGCGCGCGTAAAATCCGTCGAAGGGATGCTTGAGCAACAGATCCCGCCTCGTCAGGATGACGGCATTGGTGATCGGTTGATGGATATCGCCCGTGAATCGTGCGCCGTTGACATATTCACACAGGATCGGCCGGAACGTCGGACCTCCGCGCAGTCCGGTTCCGAACCGAGCCAGGGCTTCACCGGGCGTCTCACCGTCCATCATGTAGACGCGGCGGCCGGAGACGGCTCCGAGACTCGGATCGGCGCGAAGCTTCGCGAGGCACACGCGGGCATAACCGGCCTCGAGGTACTCATCGTCGTCGACGAACAGGATATAATCGTTGGAAGCCCGGTCGACACCGATGTTGCGGGATCTTGAAGCGCCTTGCCGCTCGGCATTCTCAATGACGACCAGAGCAATGTGTGGGGAAAGCGCGGATATCCCGTGCACGACCTCGGTCGTCTCGTCGTCGCCTGCGTCGTTCACGAAGATGATTTCGGTGACGAGATCCTGCTCGAAGTAGGAGGGGGCCACACGCCGCAGAGTGTGAGCTCGGTTCCGGGTCGGTACGACGAGAGTGATCATCGCACTCTCCTCTCCGCCCCCGAAACAGGGTTTCCCGAGACACTCCCCTCAAGCGGCGCCAGAAAAATCCTTGCCAGGAATCCAGCACCCCACGTGAGATGCATGACCGGAAGAGCGACCGTTGCGCCGATGCTGCAACGGGATCTCTCCCGACGGAAAGCGATCGCCGCCGCCGACGTCACGAGCGCAAGGTACAGACCGAGCGGCACAAGCAGGAGGGCCGCGACCGCGGGAGGCGCGAGGAGCGTCGCAAGGGGCAGCAGCCCCACATACGCGACCAGACCAACCGGGATGATTTGGCGCAGTTTCAGTCCGGCCCGATGCTTCAGGAAGTTCTGGCCACGGCCCCAGCCGTAGCGAAAGTATTGCCGCGCCAGAGAGACGGCACTCCGCCTCGGGAAGTAGGTCACTTCCAAATCGGATGCCAGCCAGATCTTTCCGGCAGCGGATCTCAGACGAAAATCGAACTCGGCGTCCTCGTTGGCAGCAAAGCGCTCGTCGTATCCGCCAAGGGCCACGAAGACCGTGCGGCGAAATCCGGCGTGGTGCCCGTGATCGACGTAACCGGAGCCGCCATCCATGCGATGACGGGCGCCGCCCGTCCCGATGACGCCGTTCGAGACGGAAGCAATCGCCTTCTGGAAGCAGGTATGCCCTGCCGTGGTCAGCCGCACGACGACGCTGTCGGCGCCCGTCCGCACCATCTCCCGCACGACATCCACCACGAAGGACGGCCGGTACCGCGCATGCGCATCGACCCGCACGATGATCTCGGAATTGGGGTTCGCCGCCCGAACAGCGGTGTTGATGCCCGCCGACTGGATGCGCCGAGGATTGTCGAGGAGACGGATCCGGCAGTCCGCCTTCATCATCTCGAAGACAATGGCACGCGTTCCGTCGGTGCTGCCGCCGTCCACGATCAGAATCTCAAGTATATTCTCGGGCGCATTCTGAGCAATCCGCTCGATCGTTTCGCGAATGTGCTCCGCCTCGTTCAATGTCGGGATGACGACTGAGGTCGGCGGTAGCCTGCAAAGCAACTCTTCCATCGTGCGACACCTCGGAAATTGCAGGGAGCCGTTATTCAGCGTGATACATGCTGTTTCCGGCGGGCTCGAAGGGCTTGAGACCTAGTCGGCAGGATCGCCGTCCATCTTTCCGCTACCGCCCGACAACCTCCTCGACCGGAAGGCTGAAACGGGCTCCGAAGCCGGCATCTCGCCGGACCGCCTCCCGAGGCGCAAAACCCTTCACCGATGCGCGATCGCCAGTCCGGAGCAGGTCCGCCAGGATCGCGCACGCGCATCCGAGCATCAGACCGACCAGAACCGCGAGGGGCATGACGATGCTGGCACGCGGGAAGATCGGGCGAATCGGCGGCGAGGCGCTGTGCACGATCTGCATCGTCGAGAGTCGTTCGTTCGAGCGCCACGCGTTCTCGATCTGCGCCTCAGCACCCTTGCGCGTATAGAGCAGGATGTTCGCCTCATCCTGCTCGACCTCTCGCTCCAAGCGAGCGAATTCGGCGGCCTTGCCGGCGAGTTGCTGGAGTTCGAGGTTCACCTGATCCAGGTCGCGCTTCTGATTCGACTCCTTGAGTCTGAGACCGGCGAGTTCGGCATTGATATTGATGATCCGAACTGCACTCTCCTGATATAGCCTGACATGGAGGAGAGGAGGATCGGCTCCGAAACTGGCCGATGGTGCGGCCGCAGGACCGCTAAAGTTGTTATCGCCGAAAATCTCAGTCGGAAGCGTAATTTTGGCTTTCAGGCTCGCAAGCTGCGTGCGAAGCGATTGAAGCTCGCCGGTATTTTTTCCAATCATATTTCGCGTGTTGGACAGCTCGGTAATGATCTTGTCACGCCTCGTCAGATACAACTTGCGCTGCGCTTCAATCGAATAGGCGCCGTTGTTGATGGAAAATTCTTCAAGGCTTTTATTCGCAGCGCCAAGCTTTTTGCGATACTCGTCCTCCTGTTCACGGAAAAACTGGGAGGCGAGAGGATTGCTCGAGAGCTTTGTGTGAAGGTCGATGAAGCTGCCCGCGATCTGATTGGCCATGTCGGCCGCTCGAACCGGGTCGCGATTGCGATAGGATATCCTGAGCAAGTCGGTGTTGGCTTCCGCATCAACGCGCAGGTTTGCCTGAACCGCCAGAGGATTCTCGTCGCTCGCATGGATGCGGGGTGCGCGCTGGAAGAGGCTCGTGATCTGGTCGAACAGGCTGGATGCCTCCACCACCTCGCCGCCCGTCGGGATGGCAGGGTTGGGATCCCCGGTCTCACGCGTCTTCATGCGCTTGAGTGCATTCACGAGCACGATGTCGCTCTGCGCGATCTTGGCCTGCGACTTCAGATAACGCTCCTGCTGCGTACCCGCACTGAAGCTATCGCCTGCCTGCTGCTTCAGGGATCGACTCTGATCGACGAAGATGAGGAGGTCTGCTTCATAGATCCGCGTCGCGAACTTCTGGACCGCGACGCCCGCAACGACGACGGCGTAGAAGACGACGATGAACAGAAGCTTGTGTCTCCATACACTCCGAAAGATGTCAGCGGCAGTCATCTGAGATCCCATTCGGTCGCCACCACATCTTGGCCGCGGTAGCCATGCGTGATCGTTCCTCGTTTCGGATCAGCTGTCGCGCTTGCGGCGCAACCCGGCAAACCTCCCCGCGCTTGGGAGACGCGCCCATGATCCGACCTCTCGGTAGAAACGCGAAGACTTCGGTATATTCGATCGGCCGCCGGCAACTCGGATCGCATTCTGCGGTTCCGTCAGTATGACCCTCTGGCGAAGAACACGGCTGGGATCGTGCGCGCGACGATGATCATGTCCTTGGCGAGCGACCATGTTTCGACATAGGCCCGATCCAGACGGACGCGTTCGGCGTAGGTCGTGTCCGAGCGTCCGCTCACTTGCCAAGCACCGGTGAGTCCCGGTCGCACGGAAAAGTAGATCGTTGCATCGTGACCATATTTCTCGATCTCGCTGGAGACGATCGGACGTGGTCCCACGATGCTCATCTCCCCCAAGATGACGTTGATCAACTGCGGGAGTTCGTCGAGGCTCGTCTTCCGGAGAAGATAGCCGATGGACGTCACACGCGGGTCGTCCTTGAGCTTGTGGGACCGCCGCCACTCATCCATGGCTGCCGGGTTATCGCTCAGGTAGCGCGTCAGTATCGCCTGACTGTCGACATGCATGGTTCGGAACTTCAAGCAATCGAAGCGCGTGTTCGAGCGCCCCAAGCGCGGGTGGCGGTAAAAAGGGGAGCCCCCGTCACTGAAACGGATCAGGATGGCGATCAAGCAAAACAGTGGCAGCAAGACAATCAATGCCGCCACGGCAACAATGATATCGAACGTCCTCTTCGAGCGACTGTCGCAGCAGCGGACGGAATCGGGCATGTGCTGCGATACGTCGCTGCGGCCCAACTCGGCATCGGACGCAACTCTGGATGGCACCAGCATGCAGCGCTCCCAAGTCTAGGAACCCTATTGGTTAACACTCACTTAACTTTCGGCATCGTTCCATGTCGCAATGCACCATTCAAGTACTAAAGATGACCAATAACGAACAATCCTTTGGCAAATTGCATTTTTATTGTTCATTACCAATGTTCGATTCCGTACGAAAGGCTGATATGGAGGACTTCATTTGCGTAAGCTGCGGGAGGTCTTTATCTGTTACCGACGTGTGGTGCGACGCGCCCGATCGCGCTCGCGAACACGATTCCCATTGCCATTCATGGTCGCCGCCTCAGGCGGGTGACTTCACTCGAGAGCCTTGGCCGGCTCGACTGTGTGCAATGCAGCGGGTATTCGGGGAGGGTGTTCGGTCGAGGGTGGAGGCCTGCCGCCTTGACCGGCGCATTGTGCGACAGTCTCGTCCTGGCGGTCTCTATGCCATGGCATCGGCGCGGTGACGGTTTCCGGTTGAGGGAAAGGACGTGATGGACCTCGATCAGAGCGCTCCGATCCTCCCCGTGATCCTGTGCGGCGGCTCAGGCACGCGCCTGTGGCCGGCCTCGCGCGAGAGCATGCCCAAGCAGTTCTCCCGCCTCGTCAGCGAGCACGCCTCCACCTTTCAGGACACCGCGGCCCGCGTCGCCGACGGCACCCGCTTCGGCCGCCTCGCCGTGCTCACCCACGCGGATGCCCGCTTCATCGTCGCCGAGCAGCTCGCCGAGGCCCGCATCCCCGCCGACATCCTGCTCGAACCCGAGCGGCGCGACTCCGCCGCCGCCGTCGCGGTCGCGGCGCTGCACGCCGCCCGCACCGACCCGCAGGCTGTCGTTCTGATCCTGGCCGCCGACCACGTCATCGGCGACACGCAGGCCTTCGTCGCGGCCGTCGAGGCGGCAGCCGTCGGCGCGCGCGCCGGCCACATCATGACGCTCGGCATCGAGCCGACCCATCCGGCCACGGCCTACGGCTACATCCACCCGGGTGAGGCGATCGAGGCGGCGCCGGGCACCTATCGCGTCGCCCGCTTCGTCGAGAAGCCGGACCGGGCCGGCGCCGAGCGCCTGATCGCGGAGGGGGCGGTCTGGAATTCGGGCTACTTCCTGTTCCGCGCCGACGTGATGATCGGCGAACTCGAGGTGCACGCGCCCGCCGTCCTCGCTGCGGCCCGAGCCGCTCTCGAGACCGCATTGCGCGACCTCGACTTCGTACGCCTCGACGCGGAGGCCTTCGGACGCGCGCCCAAGACCTCGATCGACTACGCGGTCATGGAGCGGACGCGGCACGCGGGCGTGCTGCCGGTCTCCTTCGCGTGGTCGGACGTGGGCACCTGGGACGCGGTCTGGAGCGTGCTGGAGCAGGACGCGAACGGCAACGCGGTGCGCGGCCGCGTCGAGTTGCTCGAGACCCGCGGCAGCCTCGTGCACAGCGAGGGCGAGCACGTCACCGCGGTGGTCGGGCTCGACGACGTGGTCGTGGTCTCGACTGCCGACGCGGTTCTGGTGACCTCGAAGGCGCGTTCGGGCGAGGTGAAGACGCTGGTGGAGCGGCTTCGGGAGAAGGCCTATCCGGAAGCGGACGCGCACCGGCGGATGTACCGGCCCTGGGGATGGTACCAGCGGATCGACATCGGCGAGCGCTTCCAGGTGAAGCGGATCATGGTGACCCCGGGCGGGCGCCTGTCCCTGCAGAAGCACTATCACCGGGCGGAGCATTGGGTGGTCGTGAAGGGCACGGCGGAGGTGACGCTCAACGAGCGGCTGGTGCTGGTGCACGAGAACGAGGCGATCTACCTGCCGATCGGCTCGATGCACCGGCTGACCAATCCGGGCAAGATCCCGCTGGAGTTGATCGAGGTGCAGGTCGGCTCCTACACCGGAGAGGACGACATCATCCGCGTCGAGGACGTCTACGGACGCTGAGCGCCGCGAGGCGTAGCAGCGCGGACCCGCCGCAACAGACTTGGGCGTTGGCAAAAAATTTCAGCTTTTGCGCGATAAGGACGCCTGATAACGAGAACGTTCCTCGCACCAAGTCGAGGACGAGGAAGTGGCGCGTGCCGTGAGACGTACGATGGTCGCCCTTGACGACTCCCGAGCGATGACGTCGATCTTAACGAAATCTAGGCGCGAGCACGGGACCGCGGTTTAGGTTGTTGGATGGTGCCCCTCATGTTGATTCCGGCGCTGTTCGCAGTCTTCGGAGCCTTATGCGGCCTCTGGCTCTCGGTGGTCGGAGTCGCGTTCACGACGCTCGGGCTGATCGTCGTCTGCGGGCTCGCGAGCTACGTCTTCAACGGACCCTTCACACCGCTGCTTCTGCTCGGCTGCGCCCTGTCCCTGCAGGTTGGCTACGTTCTCACAGTGGCGCTCAGGAGCCTCGTCCTGCACATGCGGAGGGCGCGGGCGGCCGGCAAGCCGGTGCGCAAGGATCAGGCGCCGGCCAAGCTCCCGAGCGAGCAGAGGTGAGCAGGCGTCGCGGCCTCCTCACCCGCCGAACTGCACCGTCAGCTTGCGCCCCTCCCGTCCCGTGACCCGGCAGGCCCGGTCGAGCGACAGGTCGGCCGATTCCAGCCGGAAGAGGTTCGGGGCGATGGAGTGCGGCTCGATCTCGAGGATCGCGCCGTCGCCCGTCAGCTCCCAGACGAGGCATTCGAGGCCGACCGGCTCGCTGTCGAACCGGATCACGCCGAAGCGGAACGCGTTCCGGCGGCCGGTCGGGGTAGTCAGAGCAGCCTCCCCGTCTGCCGGCAAGGCCGCCTGCGGACGGGCCTCCGAGAGCGTCGCCGCTCGTCGGCCACAGTGCGCTCCCACCCGGAACAGTCGCGCGTGAGCGCGCGGGCGTTGCGCCTGCAGCATGCGACGGGGACTGTGAGGCCGGATCGTACCGCCACCCGGAAAGCCTTCGGTCAGGCATCTAAGCCGTTCCTCGATATGCATGCCGTCCGCGCGCGATCCAGCGGGCCGAGCGCCCACCGTCGGAAATGAGTTTTTCGCTCGCTCCCGCCGTATCGGCTCGGCGCGAGTCGGAAATGAAACGACGGTTTCGGACCATCGTCGGAGGAAGTCTCCCACCTTGTGCCGTATCCCGCGCCCGGGCCGCGTGGAACCCTGTCGACATCCCGCGCGCTCAGGATGCCGCTCGGTGAGGACCGGTGGCGGCCATGTTGAAGCTCGCGCGCGTCGCGCTCATCGCATCCGGGAACGACGAGCGTCGGCACGCCCTTGTCGCCCTCGTGCGCGCCCGGGGTTGCTTCGTCGAGGTGATCGAGTGCTCCTCCCTCTCCGAGGCGCGCCGCGTCGTCAGTAGCCGGGCCGACGTCGCGCTCGCGATGCTCGATGGTCAGGATTTCGAGGCGGGGCGCACGGCAACCCTGCTCGACCTGCGTCTCGTCTTCCCGGGCCTGCGCGTGGTGGTGATCGCAGCTACGGACGAGCGGGATGACGTGCTCGCCTGCCTGCAGGCCGGCGCACATGGCTACCTCCCCGCGGATCTGCCGCCCGAGGCGCTCGCGGCCGCGGTCGCCAGGATCTGCGAGGGAGGCGTCTTCGTCCCGTCCTCGCTCAGCCGCCTGCCGGCGCCGAAGCCGGACGAGCGCGCGAGCGAAAGCTCGCCGCTTCGGCAGGGCCGGGACGCGGGCTTGACGGCTCGGCAGAACGACGTGCTCGGCCACCTGCGCGCCGGGCGCAGCAACCGCGACATCGCACACCTTCTCCACCTCGCCGAGAACACGGTGAAGGTTCACACCCACACCATCTTCCGCAAGCTCGGCATTTCGCGCCGGAAGGACCTGATCGACACGCCCTGATCCGAGGCGGCCCGGGAAATCTCACGGCCGCCGGAACGATTCTCTCCGCGCGCCGTCATGCCTTACAGAACCGGCGGTTCCGCGAAGCGGGCGGCGGCCGGCACCCGGAGGAACGCGCAGATGCTGGTCCACGAAGTGACCGATGCCCTCGGAGGCAGCAAGTTCGTCTTCGACGTCACCCGGCCGGTCCCGGCCTTCATCGGCGCGGAGGAGCCGGAGGAGGAGCGCACGGCCTTCCCGGCGGACGGGCGGGACAGCCCCCGCGAGCTGTGCGATCAGGCAGGGCGGCGCGCCTGCGGACGCCGATCGCCGGAGTCGATCTCCACGCGGCGCTGACCCGCATTCGGCGCGAAATCGGGGCCCCGCGCCCGTTGCCGGCCTTGAAGTAGCACAGTTCAGCCGCGCCCGATTTCCAGGCCGGCCGGCGGCAGGAAGCTCAGGTCGGCGATGGCGAGCGCGGCGCGGATCGCCTTCAGGGTCCGCTCGTCGGCGCCATCCTGAAGGGCTTCCGCCAGCAGCGCGGAGATCGCGAAGAAGAGATCATCGCGCTTCGGGTTGCCCCTCAGGAGCTGCTCGTCCTCAAGCAGCGCCGCCAATCGGACCATCATCGGGCAGGATATGTCGAGGGGCATCTACACTTGCCCGTTTATTTCCAACGCGAAAAGTATTTTATCAGTATTTCCCGGCACGAAAACCTACACTTGCGTACTAATCAGGCCTAGCTCAACCCATCGGAAGCCGGTTACAGGAGAGCACACCGGCGGCCGCATCGAGTCGGGCACCCCCGCGGGAACCGGAGGGTCGGGCTCCGCGTCATTCCAGCATCCCCGGCCCGCCCAAATGACGAGGACCGTCATGCGCGCTTCGCCCCTCTACCTGCTCGCCGCTCTCGCCCTCGCGCATGCCCTGCCGGCCCAGGCGCAGGGGCTGCCGAGCTCGAACCTGAACAGCATCAACGACGCCCTCGCGGGCCAAGCCCAGATCCGGTCGCTCCAGCAGCAGCAGCAGGCGGATCGAAGCGCGCTGCGCATGGATATGCAGCGCAACGTCCTGTTTCGGCCCGACGCCGGCTATACGGCCCCGGTGATCCTGCGGCGCGGCCACGGCTTCGGCGCCTCCGGCCCGCACCACCCGGGCGGCATCCGGAGCGGGCGCACACGGCTCGATCGCAGCCTCGACACAGGCATCTGTGTCGGCTGCTGAAGCCATCGGCATCCTTGAGCGTGGTCCCGGGCGCCGACCCCGCGCACGGCGCTGCGCCCTGATCGGACCCGCCCCGTGCGGCTCGCGCGTGAGAATGCCTGTGTCGGCAAGGCTGTGGATTCGGACCGAGGCCGAAGAGGTGTGCGCCGCCGCTGAATATGGTCAGGCCGCGGCTTCCGGCTCCCGGGTGCCATCCTCGATCGCCGCCTCGACGGGGCCGCAGAGACCCGCGGCGATCTCGGCGAAGCCACGGCCGTAAGACTTCGACACCGCTTCCCAGAAGCCCGCCCCGCCCCCGTCGGGCAGGGACTTCAGACGGAGATTGATCGCGTCGCGCGCGGCCTCGGCCAAGGCCTCGACCTCCTCGGCGGCGATCCCCATGAACCTCTGCATCATCGGCCCCCGCGAAGCGTCGCTATTCCTGCAAACGCCTCGCCGATGAAACCGATCCCCCCATCGCCTGCCTCCGTACCGACCGCATAGCCGGCGCAGCACCAACGTCAGGTAGAAATTAACGATCCAGGCTCATCCTGCCCACGAAGAATTGCGGAGGGAGCGCAGCATGTTTCGGTCGGCCATCGGGAGCTTTCGCGCATCACAGGCGCCGGCCGAGCCCCTGACATCGGAGCCGCAGCCGATCCGGGAGGAGGCGCGTCTCCTCGCCGCTGTCGAGCGGCTGATCACGAGCCAGAATCTTTCCGCCGCCGATCTGCCGGCCGGCCCGGTATCGGACGCGCTGCGCCGTCTCGAGACCGCCCGGAGTGCGAGCCGGCGGCGCGATCTCTCCGCCATCGCGCGGCTCGGCCGGGAAGCGTCGGAGGCCGCCATCAACGTGGGCTGGACCACCTACGATGTCGGCCAGATCGCGGGCTCCTCGCAGACCATCGCCAGCGCCACCGAGGAGATGGTCGCCTCGATCGCGCAGGTCGCGGAAACCTCCGAGGGCGCCGGAGCCCGCGCGCAGGAGGCGCAGGCCGCGATGACGCTCTGTCTGCGCGACGTGCAGCAGACCCGGGAGGCGATGCAAGCGATCCACGATCGGACGATGCAGATCGACGAACGCCTCAAGGTGCTCCAGGGAGCCATCGCGCAGATCGGGACGATGGCGGCCACCATTGCCGGCATTTCCGGCCAGACGAACCTGCTCGCGCTCAACGCGACGATCGAGGCGGCCCGCGCCGGCGAGGCGGGGCGCGGCTTCGCCGTCGTCGCCGCCGAAGTGAAGGCGCTCTCCGGGCAGACGGCGAAGTCGACGGAGGAGATCCGCTCCTGGCTCGGCACGCTCCAGACCGAGATGGCGTTGATCTCGGAGGCGGTGGGCGAGAGCCGCGAGGCGGTGGCAAGCGGAGGTAGCATCGTCGCGCAACTCGGCTCGCGCATCGCCGAGGCCGAGACCGGCATCACCGAGACGAGCAGCCTCACCCACGCCCTCGCCCAGACGCTTGGCCAGCAGCGCACGGCGACGGAGGAGATCGCGCGCAACGTCCAGGAGATCGCCGAGAAGTCCGCCAAGACGCGCACCGAGATCGACAGCATCACCGAACGGCTCGCCAAGGCGGAGAATACGGCCCAGACCGCCCTCGACGCCGTCGCGGAGCCCGACCCGGTCTACCCGCTGCTGCGCCTGCCCGCCGACATCGGAACCTGGAAGCGCCGGCTCGCGCGGATCCTGGCGGGCTTCACTCCGCCCGAGCCGGGCGCGGCCGCGATGCGGCCCGGTCAGACGCTTCGGCTGAGCCAGATCCTGGCGCAGGGCCCGGAGGCCGGGCACCCGGCACTCCCGGCTTTCGGCCGCGCCGAGGAGGCAGCCCTGCGCGAGGCCGAGCAGATGGTCCAAGCCATCGCGCGCAGCGACTGGGACAGCGGCACGCCGGCCTACCGCGCGGCCTCGAAGGCGATGAAGGACATGCTCGACGCCGCCGAAGCGATCACGGGCGTGACCCGCTAGGCCCCCGCTACGCACCCATTGCTCCGGCCGCGCGATGCTTTGCGCGCGGCCGGGCAAAATCCTGTATCCTGTATGCAACCGCATATCGCAGCAGACGTTGGAGGCTGCGGCTATTTGGGGGCAGCGGGACATGACGAGAACCGCACTGGCGATCGCAGCCGTGCTGATCGGGACCGGCCATCCGCTTGCGGAAGAGATCCGCTACTTCTGCGCGGAGGACGCCAAGGTCGCCCTGACGGGCAGCGAGGCGAGCGTCACGGCCGCGCGGCAGGAATCGCGGCGCTTCGACGTCGAGATCTCGGACGACACCATGTTCGTGAAGGGCGGCTACCCCGGCATCTACCGCTGCACCACGGCGGAGGAGGGCAAATCGAAGATGACCTACTGCCGCTCGGCCGACCGGAAGGTGATTTTCGCGATCGATGCGTCCAGCCTGCGCTTCTCCCTCGCGCGCCTCAGCACCGAGGATACGGCAGCGCCCTTCGTCTCGGCGGGGAAATGCGTCGATTGACGCGGCGTCCAACCGTTTAACGTCTCGCTCACCCTGACGGCAGGGAAATCGCCGGCCTCTTCCGGAAGCGTGCATGATGCAGGCTTGGGAGGTGCTCATGTTCGTGCTGATGGCGATGGCGATAGCCGGCGGCCTGATGACCGGCGCGGCCCTGGCCCCGCAGGGTTTCCTGATCGCGATCCTCGGTGCGCCGCTCGGCGGCAGCCTGTGCGCCGCACTCGCGGCGTTCGTGCTGATGCGGCGGCGGGGCGCCGATTGGCGCGAGGATGCCGATCTCGACGCGCGGACCGACGCGATGGTCGCCTCGTTGCGGGCCCTGGCGGAGCGAGGCCGCAGCACGGACGAGGTCCCATCCGCTTCGGCGGGGACTCGGGCCGCTTGAGACGGCCGAGTCGGACTCTCTCCTAATCCGGATCCGGCCCGTCCGCGGCGCGTCCCCCGAGAACCGGCTCGGCGCGCCCCTCCGTCTGCCGGCGGCAGATGGCCTCGACCGCGCGCAACGCCTCGAGGCGCGCGTCCTCGTCCTGGATCGCCTCGAAGGCCTTGTGCAGCCGCAGGCTGTCGAGCAGGCGCTTGCGCTCGATTGGGGGCGCAGCCGCACCGTTCGAGGGCGGCGCACCATCCCCGTCCATGCGCGCGGGCGGCGGCGGATCACCGAAGAACAGGGCCGGATTCATTTCGAGCGCCGCCGCGATCCTGTGAAGCAGCTCCCACTCGTAGTCTTTCGACATCGCGGCTCACCTCTCCGAACGGGGGCTCGGGCACGGCCCGACATGGCGGGATGCAGGGGGCGAGCACCGCGTCAGGAAGACCCGGCGCCTACCGAGGAGGAAAACGAGCCTGTTCATACAATTTCCCCGGGCGTCATCCAGCCCTGGTGAGGACACCACGTTAAACTATCTCGTGTGTTTCTGGTTTGGTACAATCAGCGGTCTCCATCGCGATCGTCCTGCGTGCCCGATATCCGACAGACCTCGTTCGACATCATCCACCGTCTGCGGGCCACGAAGTCGCGCGCGGACGTCTACGCCGAGTTGCGGGCGGCGGGGGAGGTCTTCGGCTACGACGCCTTCCTGATCGGAGGCTTGCCCCAGACCGAGGCCGAGGGCCTGCTCGATTGCGCGATGATCACGGGCTGGCCGGACGCGTGGTCGCGGCGCTATCACCGCCAGGGTTACCTGCACCAGGATCCGGTGATCCGGCAGATCCGCCAGACGGCCGAGCCTTTCCTGTGGACGGAGGCGGCACGGGTACACGCCGACGCCCGCGGCATCCTCGTGATGGACGAGGCGCGCGGCGTCGGCCTGAAGGACGGCTTCTGCGTACCGTTCCACGATCTCGATGGACGGGAGGCCGGGGTCAGCTTCGGCGGCGAGCGGCTGAGCCTGTCCGAGGACGAGCGGGCCGGCCTTCACCTCGTGGCGATCTACGCGATGTCGAAGGCGCGCGCCGTCTCGGCCTTCCGCGGCAAGGGTGGCGGCGACCCGATCAGCGGCCTTACCGAGCGCGAGATCGAGTGCCTGAAATGGTCGGCAGCGGGAAAGAGCGCCTGGGACACGTCGCAGATCCTGACGATCTCCGCGCGCACGGTGGAGGCGCATCTCGCGAGCGCCGCCCGCAAGCTCAACGCCGTCAACCGCGTCCAGTCGATCGCCGAGGCGCTGCGGCGCGGGATCATAGCCTGACGCGGGCACCCGCTTCCACTCCGTAAATCTACGAATACGCCGGCGCCCTCACCTGCCCGACCCTGCCGCGGAGGAAGGCAGGAGCGCGCGAGCATGTTCAAGCTGTTGAGCGGTGAGGCCGGGTCGGAGGATCCGGGCCTGATGGACAGGGTCTACCGGTTTCGCCACGATTTCTTCGTCGAGCACCTGAAATGGGAAGCCTGCCGCAGGCCGGACGGGCGCGAGACCGACGCGTTCGACACGCCCGAGTGCTACCATGTCGTGGGGCTCGACGGAGAGGAGGTCGTCTCCTATTCCCGCCTTCTGCCCACCACCCAGCCGCACCTGCAGACCCATCTCTACCCCGAGATCCTGAAGGGCGCGCCTGCCCCGTCCGGGCCGCGGATCTACGAGTGGACGCGCTGCGCCGTCGCACCGGGCAAGCGTGAGAGCAGCCGCGGGGCCGATGCGGTCTCCGGCCCCTCCTTCACGGCGGTGGCCGAGGCGGCCGAATTCCTCGGCCTGGAAGGCCTGCTTGTCCAGACGCACCCGATTCTGGTGAGCCGCCTGATGACCTTCGGCTGGGATGTCGAGGCGCTGGCGCTCCCCTGCCCCTACGACGGCTCGACGATCCTCCCGATCTGCGCGCGCCTGCTGCCCGAGACGATCGAGACGCACCGCCAGATCTTCGGCCTCACGCGGTCGGTCCTCGACATCGAGACCGTCGATCGGTCCCGCCGTATCGAGGCCCCGCGCCGCCGCTCCGCCTGAGGCGTCCGACGCCCAGGCTCCTCGAAGGGGACACGCCCATGCCGCACGCCTCCACACACGACGGCGCCGAATCCGCCAGCGCGGCGGCGCGCGCCGCCGCGCGCTGCCTCGAAGCCCGCGAAGCGATCCGGCAGATCGGGGATCCGACGCTCCAGGCGGTGTTCGACCTGCTCCTGTTTCAGATCGGCCGGGAACTCGCCAAGGAACTCGAGAGCGACACGCGCCCCCTCGAATGAAGGGCGGGGTGCGAGCGCCCGAACCGATCCGGCAGGGAGGTCCGGAAACGGCTTTGACGCCGGGCCGCGATCGGCCGTAGCCTGTCCGTGGAACGGAATGCCCGACGACCCGGCCCGCCTCGCTTCCTTCGAGGGCAGGCGGCGACACGGATCGGGGCGCCCGGTCGTCGGGAGGCGTGGGAATGTTTGCCGGATTGCGCGGCCCAGTATCGCTGCGGCTCGTTGATGCCTGCCCCGTTCTGGAGCGTCATCTGACACCGCGCCGCCGCCGTGCCGCGAACGACAACGCACGGCGCTCCGTCGACAGGCGGTTGGCGCTCTCGGGCGCCGTGTTCTGCGCGCTCGCCCTGATTGCGGCCCTTGCCGGACCCTGGCCGCTGCTAGGATGAGCGATCGGGCTTCGCCCACTCGCCGGCGAAGCTGAGCGTGCCGCGGTAGAGGATCGCTCCCGCCTCGTCGCGCACGCGAACCAGGAAGACGCGGCCCTCGCCTTCGGTGATCTTCTCGCGCGCCATATCGGGCAGCATGGCCGTCGCGAGGCGTTGTGCGGTCACGGCGTCGGGCAAGTCCTGCCCTTCCTCGTCGTGAACATGCAGCTCCCCGTCGTCCGAGTCGATGAAATAGCGCGGCATGTCCCCCTCCCCCGAGACGCGGGAGAAGAACAGAACGGTGCGACCGCGGTTCCCACCCATCAGCATCGTGGAACACCGAGACGCCTGCGGGGACCGCCCGCCGGCAGCAACCGTGAGTGTTGTCGTTACTCCATCACCTCGTCCGGGACACCCTGAGGCCGGTCCGTGCGCCCCTTGCCGACGGCGTCGCCACCCTCGAGCCTCGACGAACCGGGATGAGGCAAGGATTGTCGGGAGAGTGCGGTGCGGCGGTCCCGAACAGCCGGGCCGCGCCATGCTACCGTTCGAGCCCGAGATAGGCGGGATCGAACTCGGAGATCCGGACGAGAGCCTGCCAATCCTCGAGCACCAGGGTGCTGTTCTGCAGGCTGACCAGCTTCTGCCCCCGCAGGGTTTGCAGGACGCGGTTGACGTGGACGTTCGACAGCCCGAGCGCGTCGCCGAGATCGACCTGCGTGACCGGCATCGGGCAGCGTCCGTCCCCCGCGAGGCCCACAGCGCGCAGCTTGAGGTACAATTCGCAGAACAGGTGCGCCATGTTCTCGAAGGCGGAGCGGCGCCCGAGACCGAGCATCCAGGCCCGCAGGACCGCCGCATCGATGAAGGCGCTGCGCCAGAAGATGGCGGCAAGCCCGGGATGGGTCGCGATCAGCTCTCGGAGAGCCTCGTGCGAGATGCAGGCGATCGTCGCCTTGGTCAGCGTCGCGACGCTGTGGTCCATCACCGGCCTCTGGAGCCCCTCCAGATCAGGAATGTCGCCGGGAATGTGGAAGGAGAAGATCTGCCGGCGTCCGCGCGACAGCAGCTTGTAGCGGCAGGCCCAGCCCTGGAGGACGAGGCAGCACTGGCCCGAGCGGTCCCCGTCGCGAGCGATGTCCTGCCCCGCCGACAGGACGCGCACGGTGGCCGGCAGCCCGGCGATGGCCTGACGTTCCTGCGGCGTCAGCGCCCCGATGGTCTCCAGCTTTCGGCAGAGAACATTCAGCGACTGTTCGGCAGCCGAAACCACGCGTCCTTGCCCCGCTCCACGCTCCGGAGCGCCCGGACGTTGCCCGCCGCTAGCGCTCGCCCTGGTTGTACCGAGGGCGAAATCTAGCTAGCGCGCGAGAAGGCGCTTTTGGTTGACCCAGGTTAAAAGGCGCAGCGTTTTCCCACTCGGAAGCGCCTCACCCCCCTCTCCGGGCCTCGGCGCCCTCTCATCGGCAGCCAGCGCAGATTCCGTCGAGAATTGGGTCGAGCTCTCTCTGTCGCCGCGTCCGCTCGGTGGGATCGCTCGTCGGCGCGGAGGCCGCACCCGGTGGCACGGTCTGGCCGGAGGGCGCCGTGAACGGCGCCGTGATCGTCGTCTCCGGGCCGCCGCCGATCCCGGTGACCGCCTCGGAGGCGCTTGCCGGGCTCAGGAAGAGGCCGGTCATCAGGAGGGCGGCGGCGTAGTGCGTGCTCGGCATGGTCGTCGTCAGGCCCTCTACTTCTCCGGGATCCGTTCTCAATGGGCCGAAACGGCAGAGGTCTGGCTGCCCTGGTGCGGGATGGGGCGCTGGGGCGTCGGCCGCTCCACGGGCACCTCCACACCGAGCAGTTCCCCGTGGGGTCCGGGGTAGATCATCCACTCCGCCAGCTGCTCGACGGGGCGGGCGCGGGTATCCGCGACGGCCGTGCCCACGAGACCGGCGATCAGGCCGGCGAGCCCGGCGGTGCCGACAAGGCGAAGCATGGGATTCTCCGGTGGTTGGGTGTTCAGGGTTGCCGGTCGAGGGCGTTGCGGCCGGCTTGCGTGATCGTCCATTCGCGCCGCCCCTCCGCATCGAGGCGCCCCGTCGGCTCGACGAGGCCCCGATTGCGCAGGGCCTGGATCTGCGTGTCGCTGGGCGCGTAGCCGCGGGGCGACCGGGCGAGGATGCCGAGGCGGTAATTGGCGAGGGGCGCGAGTGCCGGCTCGTCGGCCTCCGCCCGCTCCGCGCGGACCCATTCGGCGAACTCGGTCCAGGGATCCGCCTCGTCGGACCCCGTCTCACCGCCCGCCTCGGCGCTGTGGCGCAGGATGTCGGCGAGGATGTCGGCCCTGTCCCGTTCCCTCAGATGGTTCCAGTGCGTGCGGAGCCAGCCCGTGCACAGCCTCGCCGCGTCGCGCGGGCGGCTCAGGCTGTAGCGGACCGCCGCCAGCACGATGAAGCCGGTGTCCCCGCTCGCGGGATCGATGCCGCGACCTTCGTGCCACTGGCCGATCTCGGCGTGAAGGATCGATTCCACCGTTCGCCACTGCCCGATGGTGAGCGCGACCGCGGGCCGCACCGCCTCGCTGCGGCACCGGGAGCGGCACACGGCGAGTTGCCGCTCCACCTCGGCCGCGACCCCACGGCGCTGACCCCTCTCCTGCATGTCACCCGTCATTCAGCCCCGCCGCATCCTCGTCGCCCTCACCGATGTCCGCGGCTCAACGCACCCGCCAGCCTGACGCCCAGTGCGGCTCGACGACACGGGGAGCCGCGCGATGGGCACCCGCACGCTCGGAGAGCATCGGCTGCCCGAGGATCTGTCCGGTCGCGCGGCGCTGCGAGTAGAGCGAGCGCGGGTCGTGCTCGGGGTGGTGCACGAAGGAACTCATATGGGCGCCACCCGCGGGCTGGCGGCTTCCCTCTGCGGCCGCCGGTCCGGCGAGGCCGATCATCAGCGCGAGGGCGGCGGTCGCGGCGTAGAACGTCATCTGCAAACTCCTGTCGCTTGTTGGGATGATCAGTCGAATGATCGGCTGAAATCTGATGATGTTCTAGATAGAGAAAGATCAATTTTACTCAAGTGACATAAGTCACACCGGACCTAATCTGCTTTAATCCCGCGCGTAAGTCTTTCGTGTGACGCGACGCACGAGATAATTGATCCGGAAAATCCAGAACAGGATTAAAGCACGCCGGCTCGGCGCATCGATCAGGCTCGTCCCTGGCATGCCAAATACCGGAAATGACCGAGCTCTTCTCGACCTGATCTGCCGGCAGGCATCGCGCCCGCGTGCGGCGGCGCGGGTCGCATGCGGCTCACCTTGATGGGTGGCCCGTTTCAGTCGAGGGTGAGGAGGGGCAGCGCCTGGCTCGCGCCGTCCTGCTCGCGGACCGGCCTGAGCCTGGGACCCTCGTCCGGATCCTTCTCGAGCAGACGGGCAAAATCCTTCGATACCGCCAACTCGAGACCGGCGGCCTTGGCCCGGCTCTCGATGCGGGCGAGCTGATTCATGGCGGTTCCGAGAACGGTGAACTCGGCCCGGAATCCGTCGTCGAACACGCCGACGAGCACGTCGCCGGCATGCAGGGCGACGATGATCGACAGGGGGGGCGCCCCGTCCTCTTCCCGCTCCCGGTTGAGGTCCCGGAGCCGCCGCCCGATCGTGCGCGCGCTGCGCAGGGCGGCGCGGGCCTGATCCTCCGCCCGTCCCGACACGAAGAGCGCGAGGATGGCATCGCCGACATACTTGTCGACGATGCCCCCCTCCTCCGTCACGGCCGCATGGGTCAGCGCGCGGATGTCGAGGAGGGCACGCACCACGTCGTCCCGAGCCTGCGCCCGCGTGAAGGCCGAGAAGCCGCGGATGTCGAGGGCGAACAGGCAGGCGTGGCGCAACTTCGCGGAGCCGAGCCCCCCTTCCCGGGCAAGGTCGGCGGCGACCTTGCCGGGTACGAAGCGTGCGAGCACCGCCTTCTCGTGCTCGACGCGCAGCGCCGTCGCCACGGCCGCGCGCAGGCGCCTCGTCCCGTCGATCACGACGAGACTCGCTGCGAGGAAGGTGAGGAGGCCGGAGACCTCCTCCGTCAGCGAGATCTGCGGCCCGAGAAGTCCGCTCTCCGGGACGAGGGCGGCGAACACGATGGTGCCGCCCCAGGCGAGCGTCACCAGTCCGGAGAAGAGGATCGTGTGCGCGACCCGCATGGCGAGGCCGGTCTGGAGGAGGAGCAGGAAGGCCGGCAACCGGCTGACCGCTGCGACCGCGTCCTCCGCCCCCGTGCCGGCACCCGCCATCATGTGCTCGACGACGAGGTAGAGGGCGATGCCGGCATTGAGCAGGGTAGAGGCGCGGGCGAGCCATTCCGCCTTGGAGGCGCCCTCCTCCTCGCCGGGTTCGGCAGGAGCGTCGTGCCGATCCGCGAGGCCGAGACCGATGGAACAGACCGCGTAGACCGCGAGCACCACCCAGTAGCTCGTCGCGTGGAGCGTGCCTCCGGCGGCGAGCGCGGTGGCGAGCAGGACGAGCACGATGATCAGGTGCAGGACGAGGGAGCCCCTGCCCGCCGCAACCCGCATCGGCCGAAGCGCGGCACCGTTTCGGCCATTCCCCTGCACCCGCTCCGACACCGCCCCGCGATCTCCACGCTCCGCCCGGCCCGCGCCGGCCCCGTAACACATAGGCCCCGGATCGGTCGCCGCGGCGGGACCGGATCACGAAACAATCAGGGAGGGGAGAAGAAACACCTCGGCAACCTTGAGAGGTTATGACCGTCCCTGCTCCGTTCGGGAGCGTCGAGAGGAGGCCTGCATGCCCGCTGCCCGCCCGCTCCGCCGGCTCCTGCAGCCGATGTCACGGATCCTCACGGCGGCCGGCCGCGCAGTGATCGGCGCCGCGGAACGCGACCGGACCCTCCCGCCCCGTGCTCCCGGCGAGGTGGTGTTCCGGCACTACGTCTGAAGGCGCGGCGATCCGGACGGTTGTCGCGAGGCCCTCATCGTCCGCGAGGGGCTCGACCTGCCCGGCTTCGCGGCCGACCCGCGGTGCCGATCGCTGCGGGACATGCGCAGCTGGCGCGGTCCTTCTCGCGCCGCACCCGGAGATCGCCGCCCGGTTCGGGAGGCGAGTTCACGAGGCGGGAGGACGACATGGGCTTCTACGAGCGGCATCTGGGCCCGCGCCTCGTCGGCTGCCTCTGCGGCCTGGCCGACATTGCCGCCGAGCGCGAGCGGCTGGTGCCGCGAGCCAGCGGCACCGTCCTCGAGATCGGGTTCGGACCGGGCCTCAACCTGCCCTACTACGATCCGGAGCGGGTGACGCGGGTGATCGGCGTGGATCCGAGCGCCGCCTTCCTGCGGCTCGGAGCGGAGCGCCGCCGCGCCGCCCGGGTTGCGCTCGATATCCGTCAGGCCCCCGCGGAGGATCTGCCCCTGGCCGACGCCACGATCGACACGGCGCTGGTCACCTTCACGCTCTGCTCGGTCGCGGATCCGGCGCGGTGCCTGTCGGAGATCCGGCGCGTGCTGCGCCCGGGCGGGAGCGTGCTCTTCGTGGAGCACGGGCTCGCCCCGGACGCCGGCGTCGCGCGCTGGCAGCGGCGGCTGAACCCGCTCTGGCGGGCGCTGGCGGTGGGCTGCAACCTCACGCGGCCGGTCGCGGACAACTTCCGGTCGGCGGGCTTCTCGCTTCCCGAACTCGACGCGTTCTACATGCCCCGGAGCCCGCGCCCGCTGAGCTACATCAGCCGCGGCGTGGCCCGGCTCTCGTAGAGACGCTTGCATGATCGCCGAATCATGGACGCTGCCCCAACCTCTTGATGCAGCGCATTCTCTTCAGGCGAGCCGGAACCCGCCCCGCTTAGACCTGCGCTAGCGCACTCGCCAGAGCGCTCCGACGAGACCGACATTCGCGAGCGCGAGGGCGGCGAGGATCGCGAACAATGCGTCGGCCCCGCCTTCTGTCACCACGAAGGCGCCGACGAGGGGCGCCAGAGCCTGCGCCACCAGCCCCGGCCGCGCCAGGCGCCCGATCAGCCTCGCGTAGCGTTCCGGCCCGAAAAGGGCGAGCGGGACGGTGCCACGGGCAATCGAGTAGATGCCGTTGCCGGCGCCGTAGAGGACGAGCGCCAGCGCCACGGCGGGCAACCCATTGGCGAGGAGCAGGATGCCCAGCGCGATCAGGCTCATCGCGGCGGTGAGCGTCCAGAGGGGATGATACCGGCCCCGTCCCGCCATCTCGAGGATCCGCGCGGCCACCTGCGACGGACCGATCAGGGCACCGTAGGTCACCGCGGAGGCGAGCGGCACGCCGCGAGCCTGGAGCAGCGTGACGAGATGCACCGAGGCGAGTGTCATCACGGTCCCGCCGAGCGTCAGCACGCCGGCCATCAGGAGGAAGGCCCTGCGCTCCCGACCGCCGAGAGCCGTCGGAACCGGGGCGGAAGGCTCCCCCTTGCGGAGGGGGTACGGGGCCGGGTTCGGTACGAGCGCGAGCACGAGCGGCAGGGCCACGCAGAGCTGCAGGCCGGCATAGGCGAGGCAGGTGCCGCGCCAGCCGGCCTGCTCCACTAGGAAGGCGGAGAGCGGCCAACTCACCGTGCTGGCGAAGCCGCCCCAGAGGGTCAGCGCCGTGATCGCCGGCCGCGCTTCGCTGCCGTAGAGACGGCCGAGCGTCGCGAAGGCGGGGTCGTAGAGCCCCGTTCCCATGCCGAGGCCGAGGAGCAGCCAGCCGCCGAGGAAGGCGGGCAGAGCCGGTGCGAGGGCGAGGACGACGAGGCCGGACGCCGTGACCAAGGCCGAGAAGGCCAGGACCGGCCGGCCGCCGCGCCGGTCGACGGCCTCGCCGATCCGCGGCGAGACGAGGCCCGCCACGAGGAGGCCCGCCGAGAGGCCGCCGACGACGCCGGCGAGGGGCCAGCCCGTTTCCGCCGCGATCGGTGCCGCGAGAACGGAGAGGAGGTAGAAGGTCGAGCCCCAGGAGAGGATCTCGAAGATCCCGAGGGCGCCCACGACGACGGAGCGGCTGCGGTTGGAATGCGGGCTCATCCGAGCGCCCCCCATCCGCGGTCCCGCGCCGGCCCACACCTGCGCGGAACACCCGGGGGCTGCCCCGCCCGATGCCGCGTCATCGCCCCCTTCACCCGGCCCCTCCTCAGATCGCGCGGACCTCGCCGGGGCGGAGATTGATGGCCTTCGTCGTCCGAGGGGACAGGCTGCCGACGACGGCGATGCGCCCTTCCCCCTCCAGCAGGGCCCGGACCGCCGCCAGCGCCTCGCCCGGACTCTGCAGGACGGCCGCGTAGACCGCGTCGGCCGGCTGGCTGTCGCTCTCTGAGACGGGCGTCACGGCAACGAGATAGGCGGTGTAGCGTTTGTGCTTGTCGTTCGCCATCGGGAACCGTCTTGCCACGCCGCGGGATGTGGAACAACAACACGGTCGGGGAAGAGATCTCGGGCGAGATCGTATCGCGTTTCGGAGGGCCTGGATGCTGGGGTGGTTTCGGGCCTTGATGCCCCGGGAAGACCGGTTCTTCGACCTGTTCGCCAAACATTCCGAGACGCTGGTGGCCGGCGCGGCGGCGCTGCAGGAGGCGCTGAAGGGCGGCGAGGCGGTGCCGCGCTGGTGCCGCGTCATCAGCGAGCGGGAGAACGAGGCGGACGAGATCACGCGGGAGGTGCTGCTCGCCGTGCGGCGCAGCTTCATCACGCCCTTCGACCGCGGCGACATCAAGGACCTGATCCAGTCCATGGACGACGCCATCGACCAGATGCACAAGACGGTGAAGACCATCACGCTCTTCGAGATGCGCAGCTTCGACCCGCTGATGCAGGAGATGGGCGGCACGATCGTCGAGGCCGCCAACCTGACCGCCGAGGCGATTCCGCTCCTCAAGGGCGTCGGCACGCACGCGACGCGGCTGAGCGCCCTCACCGAGCAGATCACCCGGGTGGAGGGCCGCTCGGACGAGTTGCACGAGCAGGGGCTGAAGGCGCTGTTTCGCGAGCACGGGCAGTCGAACCCGATGGCCTACCTGATCGGTAGCGAGATCTACGAGCACTTGGAGAAAGTGGTCGATCGCTTCGAGGACGTCGCCAACGAGATCAGCGGCATCGTGATCGAGAACGTGTAGGGCAAGCCATGACAGACGCTGCCCTCGCCTTCCCCCTGCTCGTGGGCCTGATCGGCGTCGCGCTGCTGTTCGATTTCCTCAACGGCCTGCACGACGCCGCGAACTCGATCGCGACGATCGTCTCGACGCGGGTCCTGCGGCCGCAATACGCGGTGTTCTGGGCCGCGTTCTTCAACTTCATCGCGTTCCTGTTCTTCGGCCTGCACGTCGCCCAAACGCTGGGCACCGGCATCGTCGATGCGGGCATCATCGACGCGCGCGTGATCTTCAGCGCCCTCGTCGGTGCCATCGCCTGGAACGTCGCCACCTGGATCCTCGGCATCCCCTCCAGCAGTTCGCACGCCCTGATCGGCGGGCTCGTCGGGGCGGGCGTGGCGAAGGGCGGATTCGACGCCGTGATCTGGGGCGGCCTGACCAAGACGGCGGCCGCGATCGTGCTCTCGCCGCTCTTCGGGCTGCTGCTCGCGCTCATCCTCGTGCTGATCGTCTCGTGGATCTTCGTGCGGGCGACGCCCTTCGCCGTCGACAACACCTTCCGCACCCTGCAATTCGTCTCGGCCTCCCTCTACTCGCTGGGGCACGGCGGAAACGACGCCCAGAAGACGATGGGCATCATCGCCGTGCTGCTCTACTCGCAGGGCCATCTCGGGGGCGAGTTCCACGTCCCCCTCTGGGTCGTGATCTCCTGCCAGGCGGCGATGGCGCTCGGCACGCTCTTCGGCGGCTGGCGGATCGTCCACACGATGGGCTCGAAGATCACCCGCCTGAACCCGATGCAGGGATTCTGCGCGGAGACCGGGGGCGCCATCACCCTGTTCACGGCGACCTGGCTCGGCGTGCCGGTCTCGACGACGCACACGATCACGGGCGCGATCGTCGGCGTCGGAGCGGCGCGGCGCACGTCGGCGGTGCGCTGGGGGGTGGCCGGCAACATCGTCGTGGCCTGGGTGGTGACGCTGCCCGCCGCCGCCCTCATCGCCGCAGCCTGCCACTGGCTCGTCGGGCTCGTGGCCTGAGCTCGCATCGGACCCCGCCTCAGCCCTCTCGGAGCCGTCCAACCGTGGCTGCGCGCGGGCGTCCGTCCCGAAGGAGCGACCGGGATTAAGGCGCGCGCGCAGCGCGCGGACGCCCCGCCTCAGCGCAGATAGATCACGCTGTAGAGCGTCCGCTTCAGCTCGTCCTCGGTGAGCCAGACGCGCCCGTTATCGCAGCGCTCGCGGATGCCCGCGCGCATGCGGGCGCAATATTCGCCGGTGTTGTCCTGGACGAGGTACTGGCAGGCGCCCGCCTCACGCCGGCGGGCGACGATCGCGCTCGAATGGTCGGCGGCGACGTCCGGGTCCTTGGGATCGCGCTCTTCCAGCACGTACCAGCTGTAGCCGACGGTGGGCGCGCGGCCATGGTCGAGGGCGTAATCGACCATGGCCAGCATGCGCGTGACGGTTGCCGGGGCCGGCGCCCGGCCCTCCTCCAGCATCTCCATGAACGCGAGCTGGTTGGCGGCGATCCGGAAGGAGACCGGCAGCAGCGGCACCGGCGGCGGCCGGCGCCGGCAGAGCGCCTCGGCCTGCGCGAGCCACGCGGCGTTGACCGCATCGGCGCGGCGGCTGCGCAGCTTGTCGACGGTAGAGCCGACGCTGCGGAAGCTCATGTTCGGCGCCCGCACCGGGGCGCTGTAGCGGAGCGCCGCGAAATAGGGCGTGAAGTGCGCGTAGCCCTCGTGCGAGGGCAGGTCCCGCTCCTCGCAGAGGCCGCCGAGATTGTAGAGAAGCGCCGCCGCGTCCTCTTCGCCGCCCTCCAGCTTGTCGAAATAGGGTTGCAGCTGCGGGTTGCCGTCGTGGCTGATATCGGCGGCGTTGCGGCTCCAGGCGATGTCGGCGAGATACGCCGGATGGGCTCGCAGGTGGTCCCGAATCCGGGTGTCGCCGATCTCCGACAGGCGAGCCGGATCGGCGAAGTAGAACTTCGCGGCGACGTCGAGGGGGGAGACGGCCACACCGACGCGCTGGGAGATCATGTCGGCGGTGGCGTAGGCGAAGCAGATGGCGCTGTCGCCCTGGCCGACCGGAATGTCGGCCGGGCGCGGCGAGATCCGGTTGCTGCCGGGCAGGCGGTGGGTCGCCGGCGGCATGGCGATCGTGACGGGCCGGCAGGCGGCGTTGCGCACGTAGCGAGGCTTGGCCGGCAGGATGCGCGGATCGAATGCCTCCGCGCGGGCCGCCAAAGCCGCGAGCGACATGGCGAGGGTGAGACTCAGCGCGCAGGCCGCCCGGCCCAGCGCCCATCCTGATCCCCGGTCCCCCATGTCCCACCGACTGCCAAGCTCGAGCCCGGCGGCCGGCATATCACGGGTCGGCGCGGTCGGACATGCGGCCCGGGGGTGCGGGCGTCTACGGCCGGCGCCCGCCGCGCGAGCCGCCCGTCAGCATCAGGGCCGCGGTCATCGCGACGCCCGCGGCCACCATCCCGGCGGTGGCCAGCGGGTTCAGGCTCGCCCGCGTGTAGGCGCTGGAGCGCATCACGTAGCCCGGATGGCTCCCATGCGCCTGCCCGTCGCCGCTCGGCCGGTGGAGCGCGCCCTCCGGGTTGCGCGGCGCCTCGTTCCGCTTCTGCAGGCTCGTGACGGCGGGCGCCAGGAGATCGTAGGCGCCGGGTGCGAATTCCTTCAGGCCCGCGAGGATCTTGCCGCCGCCGCCCACGAATATGTCCCGCTGCGGGTGCACGGCCGCGTGAAGGATCGCGTGCGCCACCTCCTCGGGCGGGTAGACCGGAGGCGGCAGCTTCGGCTCCCGGTCGGTGTAGTTGCGGGCCCGCTGGGGCAGCGGGGTGTCGATCGAGCCGGGCTTGATCAGCGTGACGGAGACGGGCGCCCCGACCTGCAGCAGTTCCATGCGCAAGGCGTCGGTGAAACCCTTCACCGCGTGCTTGCTGGCGCAGTAGATCCCCTGGAGCGGGAAGGCGAGGTCCGAGGCGACGCTGCCGAGATTGATCAGGGCGCCGCCGCGCTCCCGCAGGTGCTCGACCGCGACGAGGGACCCGTGGATCGTTCCCCAGAGGTTCGTCTGCAGGAGCCGCGCGCTGTCCTCGTCGCTGACCTCCCAGAGGTAGCCGTAGATCGTCAGCCCCGCGACGTTCACCCAGGTGTCGAAACCGCCGAACTCGGCCAGTGCCCGGTCGGCGATGGCCTGGACATCCGCTCGGACGCCGACATCGGCGACCACGTCGATCGCGCGCCCGCCTGCCCCCTCGATCTCGCTCCGGACCCGGGCGAGCGCCTCGCCGTCACGGGCAGCGAGC
Source organism: Methylobacterium segetis (assembly GCF_004348265.1). GTDB lineage: Bacteria > Pseudomonadota > Alphaproteobacteria > Rhizobiales > Beijerinckiaceae > Methylobacterium > Methylobacterium segetis. The sequence continues at coordinate 3,425 of NZ_SMNT01000013.1, read as the reverse complement.
ACCACCCGCGCCCCGCGCTCCGCCGCCATCCGTGCCGTGGCGAGGCCGATGCCGCTGGAAGCACCGGTGATGATGATCACCTGTTCGTCGAGCGGCTTGTGGATGCGGTTCATGGGCTCGTCTCTCGGGTCGGCGGCGCTTGCTCGAACCATCGCGTCGAACGCGGGCCGCGGGCTACGGGACTTCGGGTTGCACTTTTCGCCTTTAATGCAACTCGCGGATGCCAACTCGGCGAGGCGTCGACAGTTGCCGATCGGGGCTGCGGCGGATGGGCTGTGTCCTGAAGATGGACGAACGAGGCGGACGGCCAATCGCGGACCTACCTCTTTGCACGTCGTGCAAAAACGCACTTGAACGACGTTCAAACGTCTGCGAGACATCGGGTGTGAACACCGTTCAATCAGCGGAGTACCCGATGCTCAAGATGCTTCGTCTCCTCGCCCGCGGCGCCGCCGCCCGCGCCGCCGAGGACCTGTTCAATCAGAATGCGCTCCTCATCCTCGACCAGCAGATCCGGGAGACCCGGGCCTCGCTGGAACGCAGCCGCCAAGCCCTCGCCGTCGCGATCGCCGGCGATCGGGCCGAGGCGCGCCGGGCCGAAGCCGCCGAGGCGCGGGCCAGCGATTTGGAGATTCGTGCCGTCGCCGCCCTCAGGGCCGGTCGTGAGGATCTCGCCGCGGAGGCCGCCGAGACCATCGCGGAGCTGGAGAGGGAGCGGGACGCGATCCGCACCGCCCGCGCCACCTTCGCGGCCGAGGTCGCCCGCATCCGTGAGACGGTGGCCGATGCCGGCCGCCGCCAAGCGGAGCTGGAGCGCGGCCGCCGGGTCGCGGCGGCTTCCGAAGCCGTGCGGCGCCTCGGCGCCGGTACCCGCCCGCAGGAAACGGCGACGCTGCGGGAGGCCGAGGCGACACTCGCACGCCTTCGGGAGCTCCAGGCCGAGGCTTCCGACACCGAGGCGGCGCTCGCCGAGGCCGAGCCCGGCGCCGACATCGCCGAGCGCCTGAGGCGCGAGGGCTTCGGCGACGACGACCGGCCGACCGGAACCGCAATCCTCGAACGCCTTCGCCGCTCGGCGGGTCTTGCCGCCGAGCCCGCCTGATCACGGAACCCGCCCGCTACTGAAAAGGACAAGACCATGACCAACGAGACACCCCGCCACTCGAGCGCCTGGGTCAGCTTCACCTACGCATCCTTCATCGGTGCCGCCGCCATGGTCGGCTTCGGCATCCTGTTTCTGCCGGTCGATTTCTGGCTGAAGGGCTACCTCGCCATGGGCGTCGTGATGCTGGTGCAGTCCTGCGTGACCGTCACGAAGACGGTCCGCGACGTCCATGAGGCCAAGCGCATGGTCAATCGGATCGAGGATGCGCGCACCGAGCGCCTCCTGATGTCCGTCGGCAAGGAGTGAGGCCCAAGCCTCTCCACCCCGCTCCGCAGGCCCGGACACCGGCTAGCTCGAAGCCTCCTCCACGCCGGAACGGCCACCCGTTTCCCCGCCCCGCTTGCGCTCGCGCTCGGCCCGCAATTCGCGCTCGGCGAGAAGCCAGAACTCGATCTCGAACCCGGCCGGGCGGTGGTTGCGCTCCCAGATCTCGTAGGCGCGCTCGCGGATCTGGTCGAACGGGATCGCGGCCTTATCCGTCAATGCTTCCATCCTCGCTGGAAAGGACCCGGGCGGCACGGGCCGCGCCGGGTCCGGCCTGGATCAGCGGCTCTTCTTATAGAGCTTGCTCGCCACCTCGAAGATCTCCTCCGGCGCATAGTTCGGGGCGAAGGCCCCGTAATTTCCGTCGAGCTCGGGAATCTTGCCGCCCTCGGGCAACCCGTCCACCACCTCCAAATTGCCCGGCGGGTCGCCGGGAAGCGCCACCTCGTCGTTCGACCAGATTCCGGCGGCCTCTTGGTAGTCGCTCGGGCTGAAGCGGTAGAGGCGCCGGTGCGAACCTTCCTGCAGGTACTTCTGACACTCGGGGATCTTGTCGAGGACGATGTTGGGCGTGGGCAGCATCTTCTCGATCTCGACGCCGGTGAGCTTCTTGAGCGCCAAGGCATAGGCGTGCGCGTGCACCGAGCCCCGCACGAGGAGGTAGCCGCAGACCTCGCGGCCCGTGGGGTCCTTCAGGGTCTCGTAGACGCGCAGCTTGTGGAGACGGGCGCCGCACTCCAAGTGGAAGTTGTGCAGCAGATCGATGATGATGTTGCCCGTCGTCGTGACCATGTCCATGTTCCACGACGCGGCGTTGGAATTCATCGGCATGGCGCCGCCGCCGTTGCTGAGGAAGCTGCCGGCAAGCCGGATGTCCTTCATCTCCTCGAAGGGAGCCTTCGAGACGTCGACATCCTCGGTCTGATCACCGGTGCCGTTGTTGAGCATCGCGACGCCGGTCGAGACCAGCTCCACGTGCCCGAGCTCTTCCGCGAAGATGCTCGATACCAGGCTGTAGAACGGCCGTAGCTTCGATTTGTCCCGGAAGTTGAAGCTCTGGAACATGTAGTTCCCGAGCGTGGACATCTCGCCGTATTTACCGCCGAGGAGCTCCTGCAGGGCTGCTGCGGCGTTCGGGTCGGGCTTCTTCGGCTGGGGCAGTTCGGCCTGGAGGCGGTCGATCCTCATGAACATGCGCGGCACCTTTCCGGTTTGGGACACCGGTGGGGCGACTCTACAACCGCTGGTATGTTCCACGGAGGCGGGAATTAACCCGGCCCTCGACGACGCACGCGCGGTGCCGGGACGATCGCGCGAATGCCCGCGAGGTGCCCGGAGGCTTTCGGGGAAGGCCGGGGCGGGAGGGGTCTCTCCGCCCCGGCCTTTCGCTTACGGAACGTGCCGCGTGGGGTCGCCGGTGCGATGGGTGAGGAACAGGATCTCCTCCGCCTCCCGCGCCTGCTCGACCAGGTTGCCCTTCCCCTCGTCGAACAGCCAGGTCCGGTAGCGCGGCCGGCTCGCACCGGCCTCGTCGCCGCTGACCCGCAGCACGATGTCCCCACCCTGGATCGAGCGGATCACATCCTGCGCCAGCACCGGGCGGTGCGCGATCCCCGAGATCAGAGATGCCCGCGCACCCAGCGCCTGCGCCCGCAGCGTGTCGGCGGTCACCGCGCCGAGGGTGGGCAGGCTGATCCCGGCGTCGAAGCGCCAGAACAGCTTGCCCTTGCGCGACCCGATCCCGCTGAGGCCCCCACCGTCCGTCACCGTGTCGCCGCCCGTGCCCAGGCCGGTCCACAGGCCCGCGACCGCCGGCCAGCCCGCCCACGCCGCGTAGGGGTAGGCCGCGCCGTAGGGATACGCCGCGCCGTAGGGATACGCCGCGCCGTAGGGATACGCCGCACCGTAGGGGTACGCCGCACCGTAGGGGTACGCCGCACCGTAGGGGTACGCCGCACCGTAGGGGTACGCCGCACCGTAGGGGTACGCCGCACCG
>NZ_SMNT01000012.1 GCF_004348265.1 Methylobacterium segetis | reverse complement strand
GAAGGCCGCGCAACACAATAAAAAGAATATTCGTAGGTTTGTTCCTGAGTTTTCGAGACTGCTTAGTCCTAGAAGGGGGGAGAGATTTCATATAGATTCAATTAATGACGTACGTTCAGAACTAGGGAATTGGCGACTAGATTCTGGTCATGGGTTTACAGTGAGAGGCTGGGGGTTTTCCGAACGTACCGCATCCGAACAACTTGATATTGTTATTCGCTTGCAGGGAGCCCGGGCAAGCGTTGTCCCGTTCTCTCGCTCGAGGTTTCCGAGACTGGATGTCAACTTGCTTCATGGCCTGCCCGAAGATTATGAAAGCGGGCTTGAGTACCAGTTCTCTGGTAGTCGTATCGCCCCGGGTAGACACGAATTCGTTGTAGAGTTTCGTAAGGATGGAAATTTGTTGCGCTCGATGAGAATTGGGCAAATCGCCGTCGGTGTCTGATAGCAAGCGGTGGTGATAGTAGTCGATGATCCGAACCACGCAGGCCAATGGGCATACTCGTCCATCCCTGGTTGATGAGGCGGTTTTCGGTCTCCGGCCGAGAACGCTGTTGAGCGTGGCTGCGGGCTGATCCACGGCTTCTCGGAAGTGGCGCGATTGCTTCGCCGTCGATGGGGCTGCGGGACCGGCCAACCAACCGTCCCGCGCTCAACGCAGCCCGACCCGGGCATCGGACGGGGCCACGGCCGAGATCGGGCGGGTGAGCTGGGAGCCTTTCCCGCCTTGCCGTCGCCCGGCGGGTGCGCCGGGCCCTCTCGACGGTGAGGCGGCTCTGCGAGCAAACGGCTATGATCATGACCACGAACGTGCTTCTTGCTGTATGGCCGATGTGTCCGGCAACGCGAACATGAGGGGGACCCTGCTCGACCGTCTGACGCATCACTGCGCTATCTAAGAAAGGGGTGACATCAGCTGGCGGCTGAGGCCACGAGGCTGAAACGGAGGCTTCGTAAAGCTCAGCCATGTTGCTGCCTGGGTGCTGTTACGACGCCGACTGATGCTCGGAGGATGCGCGACGACAAACAGGCGCGGTCCCTTCGTGCCAGATCCGGCCGAGAGCCGGATCCAGTCTGTCTTGGAGAGATCCTTGGCGATCTCCTCAGCGGTGCCCGCAACGTCGAGGTTTTGGTCCCAGGACCAGAACCGATGCCGACCGGTGACGCCAAGCACGTAGCCGGTGTCAGCACGTCGCAGCGCCAGCTCGATCTCGCCCACCCCGTAGATGCTGTCGGCGGCCACCCATGCAAACGGCACCTCTGCCTTTATCGCCCGCTCGATCATGGCCAGCGCCAGCTGTGGCTTGGTGGAAATCAATGTCGTCCGGCACATGCTCCGCCCGCCTTCGGGCCGGGTCTCTGGTAAGCACTCGCTGATGGGCGCCTTGTGCGACTAGAGCTTGGAGCTGGATACAGGGCTTGTCACGCAGGCCTGTATTCGCCCCATGTCTGGACCTACGATCCCGTCACATGTCGTCGTGGCCGGCACGCGCCGCTCGTGGACGCGCGAGGAGACGCGGGCGATTGTCGCCGAGGCGGAGCGCACCACCGCCTCGGTTTCGTCCGTGGCCCGTCGTCATGGCCTGACCCCCTCGCTTCTCTTCCGCTGGCGGCGCGAGCTCTGGGACGAAGAGCGTGCGGCCTCTCTGCCGGTTGCGCCCGCCTTCGTGCCGCTCGCGCTGCCAGCACCGCCGGCGGCGTCGCCGTGTGAGGAGGTTCTGCAAGGCGGCGCCATCGAGGTCGAACTGGTCGGCGGTCATCGCGTCCGTGTCGAAGCCGGTGCTGACCCGGCCCTGGTGCGTGACGTCCTCGCGACGCTGCTGGGTCGATGATCCCAGTTCCCTCAGGCTCGCGCGTGTGGCTGGCCACCGGCCACACCGACATGAGGAAGGGCTTCGATGGCCTCGCCGCGCTCGTGCAGGATCACCTGCAGCGCGATCCCTTCTCAGGGCAGGTGTTCGTCTTCCGCGGCCGGCAGGGTCGGCTGATCAAGGTGCTGTGGTGGGACGGCCAGGGGCTGTGCCTGTTCTCCAAGCGCCTGGAACGCGGCCGTTTCGTCTGGCCCGCGACCGCGGGCGCCGCGGCCGCGCTCACGCCCGCCCAGCTCGCCATGCTTCTGGAGGGCATCGACCGGCGCGCGCCGGAGCGCACCGACCGTCCGCGGCTGGCGGGCTGATCGGGGCGAGAACACGGTAGCGGCGCAGTCCGTCTCAAGCTAAGCTGTTGGCGTGGCTCTCGATCCCGCCTCGCTCCCCGACGACGTCGACGCGCTCAAGCGCATGATCGTGGGCCTAACGCGCAGGCTGTCCACGCCAACACGCTGATCGAGAAGCTGCGCTCCGAGCTGGCCCGTCTGAGGCGGATGCAGTTCGGCGTCTCGTCCGAGAAGCTCAAGGCGCGCGTCGAGCAACTGGAGTTGGCCATCGAGGCGCTGGAGGTCGACGAGGCCGAGCGACTCGCCGCCGCTCCGGTCGTGGCCGAGGCCGTCGACGCCGCGAGCCAGAAGCCGGCGCGTCGACCCTTGCCCGAGCACCTGCCGCGCGAGTGCGTGCTCCACCCCGGTCCCTGTGCCTGCCCGTCCTGCGGTGGCGCATTGCGCCGGATCGGCGAGGACGTGACGGAGAGCCTCGACTATGTGCCCAGACGCTTCAAGGTCGTGCGTCACGTGCGCGAGGCGTTCTCCTGCCGAGCCTGCGAGCGGGTCGTGCAGGCGCCCGCACCCCACCATGCCATCGCTCGCGGTCGCGCCGGTCCCGGGCTGCTCGCTCACATCGCTGTGGCCAAGTTCGACGATCACCTGCCGCTCTACCGCCAGGCCGAGATCTACGCGCGGGACGGCGTCGAACTGGCGACCTCGACACTGTCGGGCTGGGTGGGGGCGACCGCAGCAGCGCTCCGCCCCCTCGTCGATCTCATCCGCACGGAGGTGATCGCCGGCTCGACCGCCCTGCACGGGGACCACACGCCGATCCCGGTGCTCGCGCCGGGCACGGGCAAGACGAGGACGGGGCGGTTATGGACCTACGTGCGTGACGAGCGACCCCATGGCGGGGCGCGTGCGCCCGCGGCGGTGTTCTTCGCCCCGCCCGATCGTCGAGGCGAGCACCCGCTTGCGCACCTGACAGCGTTCTCGGGTGTGCTGCAGGCAGACGGGTACAGCGGCTTCAACGGCCTCTACGAGAGGAGCCGTCCCGGCGGCCCGCTCGTTGAGGCGGCGTGTTGGGCGCATGCACGACGCTACTTCTTCGACGTGCACGCCAAAACCGGGTCAGCGCTCGCGCGAGAAGCGCTGGAGCGGATCGGCGCGCTCTACGCGGTGGAGCGAAGCATCAGCGGCCAGCCGCCGGATGAGCGGCGACGACACCGACAGGCGCGGTCCCGACCACTGGCAGCGGCGCTGAAGGCTTGCGCGGAGGCGATCCTGCCGCAGCTCTCCGGTCCCTCAAACCTTGCCAAGGCCTTCCGCTACCTGCTTGCACGCTGGACGGCGCTCACCCGTGTGTTCGAGGACGGCCGGATCAGGCTCGACAATAACCCGGCCGAGCGGGCGCTGCGGGGCGTGGCAGTGGGGCGCAAGAACTACCTGTTTGCGGGCTCGCAGCGAGGGGCGGAGCTAGCGGCAGCGTTCTACACGCTGATCGAGACGGCTAAGCTGAACGGGTTGGATCCCGAGGCATATCTGCGCGACGTGCTCGTCCGCATCGCCGATCATCCCCACAAGCGTCTGGCCGAGTTGCTGCCTTGGAACTGGGCGCCGCTGGCCACCACCGCCGAGGCAGCCTGACCGCCAGGGCCACTCGCCGAACGGTTACGGTCTCTGGTCCAGGCTTTGGGCAGGTACAGCCGACGGTCGATGAAGGCGTGGCCCTGATCCGAGACGTAGGCGGCAAACACCCCGATCTGGCAGTTGGTGATCTTGCCAGCCGAGCTAGTGGACGGGTGGGCCTGGGCTGACGAGCAGGCGTCCGATGATCGCGTGGCGCACGGCCCCGGCAGGCTCGGTGCGGGTGGCGGTCCCGGCAGGCAGGTCGGTCAACATTTTCCCCCGCTCCGGCCGATGATGCGTGGCCAGACGCAACTGCTGAAGGTAGGCGTAGGCCATAGACGTCATCAGCGGGTGCCGGTGCAAACCAGTCCAGGAGCGGCCCTCGAAGTGATCAAGGCCGAGCTCTTCCGTCATCTGCTGGTGCGCCTGCTCCCTGCGCGCCTTGATCCTGCCGATGAGCGCGCGGCGCGTCGTTCGGGTCGGGAGGTTGGAGAGGTAGATCTTACGATCGGCTGAGGCACGCCACTCGCCGGCCAGCCAGACCTCGGCGCTGGGCAGGCGTGTTGGTCCAGACCGTTCCATCGCCGCGTCGCCCCCGAGTGATGGCAAAGCGCGCTGACAGCGTCCCCTTCGTGCGCCGGCGCCACGTCACGCGCCGGGGCGGTGCGGCGAGAACCGCCTCGGCCTCGCGGGGCTCCTGGTCTGGCATACGCCGGCGAACCCGACGATCTGTACGTGCGCGTCGTGGACCGTCTGGTTGTTGGCGATGCCCACGGCCCATCGCAGGCCACGCGCGTCGAGGCTGCGGCCGAAGGTGGCACTGGTGCCGGAGCCCTCGTCCGCAAGCAACACGCCAAAGCGCATGCCGCTTCCAGCAGACGGTCGAGTTCGGCCGGTGCCATCTCGCCTTTCGAGCGCGGATTACGCTGACCGCGCCGGGTACGCCAGCCTCCCGGCATCGCTCCGGTTTGGTCACCCATTTCTCCGGCAGGAACAGGCGCAGGGCAGCGGGCACGGGCACGCCGACGCGTGCGAAGGTCAGTGAGATGAGCGACTGGCAGTTCGCCTTCCTGCGCAGCGCTGCGCAGCACAGGCGTGCGACACCCACGGAGAGCGTGCCCTTGTTAGCATTACAGTTGCAGGGTGAAGCTTCTATCGGAGTGTTTTCGGACGGGAGAGCGCGATGCCTGCAGCCTCCCTTGAGACGACGCTGGAGCTCTGGTCGACAACGCTTCGGCAGGCCAAGCAGCGCATTCGCCCACTCTTTGCCGCCCCAAGCGTCGCCGCCTCCACCAACGCCTTCCTGGACGGCTTGCTCGGGGGTGAGCGGCGCAAGACCGGCTGGATGCGGGCTGAAGCTGCCGGTGATCCGGGTCCCTGGCGTCAGCAGGCCATCCTCGGTCGCACGCACTGGGACGCCGCGGCGCTGCGGGACGTGGTGCGTGACTACATCCTCGAGACACTCGGCTCACGCGACGCGCTGCTGGTGATCGACGAGACCGGCTTCCTGAAGCAGGGCAAAGCCTCGTGCGGTGTGGGCCGGCAGTACACTACCCGCACTGCCACAGCCGCTTCAAGCTGACATCTGACTCTAAAGTACTGAGTTAGTGCTAGAATTTGGCAGCCTCTACCGAACGACCTTAGCAGCATGAAGGGCAATACTGAGTTGAAATCGGCGGATTTTCTTACGGCGGGTCAAATCGTGCGAGAGAGTAAAGTAAAGGATATAACTCACTCTCACCAACAGCAATACGACGACCTACTTGCCCAATCATTGTTATATCTTCTCGCCTCGACCCAGCAACCTCCGCTAATCCAATAAGGCCGATGATTACAAGCTTCCGAGCCGCGGGCCGCTCGCTCAGCGCTTCCGAATTCTCTAAGCAGCTAAGAACAGGTCGCGCGATGAGGCCCCTTCGATGTAGAACGCTGAGTAACTTGTCAAAATGCGCCCCAAGAAAAAGAGCCCAGGAATGGTCAAAATACCAGTCCTCAATACCCATCATGGCATCGATCGCATCTTCGACAAGATTTTCAACTTGAAACATAATTGAAGAAGATTTGAGAGCCTCGCAAAACGCTGCAACATTGTTCTGGCGAAGATCAAGCAGCAGGCATTCTAACCGTTTAGCGGCCGATATATCGGGCGCTTGGGTAAGTTTTGCTTGATAGATAGAAATAGCGAGTGCAGATAGCGTCGAGACGATTGGAAGGCGGAGCAAAGCGTTTTCAATGCGTGGCGCAGCCCGAAGTGGGTCGCCAGCGTTCACCAGTGACAACGCACTAATTAAGGATAGCAACCCGTCGGTAAAATGAAAAGCGACCTCGAAGTCTTGTTTGGTCAAAACGATCTGACGGACACGCGCTATGGAGTAACCACCCAGCAGCACAGGAATATCAGGAAGAACCTCTAGCACAGCAACAACTTCTTCAGGCACTAGCGGCAGCCGCGCCCTGATGGAAGATACACAACTTAGAGTCGGATCCAGTTTCTTTTCATTGACGTATCGATAAAGCACCGCAAAATGACCGAGGAGGCTTTCTGCAAGCGCAGGGTATTTTGCTAAAAGGTCGTCAATTGCTCCTTCGGTCGCATCCTTATTGACGCCGTGAGTTATTTGCCGTCCCCACACGGACAACAGGCCGACAAGTCGATCTGTCGGCGTGCGCGGTTCTAGAGTGTTCGACGTGATAGCGTCGACATATTCGATTAAGCTTCCGCCGAAATTCTCCACGTTGTGTCGATCGACAGCCAAGCGAAAGCGGTGCCCTTGCCGCCCTTCCACAGACGCCGGCAAGTTGTTGCGCGAAAGTATTGTAGTTAGAAAACAATATCTCAGGAAACGCGAAGCTTGGAGCCGACGAGAAGGCCGCCAATCGCTCAGATGTTCAGCCAATTCGCTATAATTGGCGATGAGACGTTTGCGCTTTATCTTGCATGCCTCAATAATATATTTCATATCCAGACAAGAAAAATCATCTTCAAGCTGAAAAGAGAATTCAGAAAACTCGTCTAATATGTCAGGTACAATTGATTCGTTAAAGTACAATGGCAAGGTTCCATTATACAAGGCGTCGAACATTCTGTTCGAAATTGAAGCCTCGAAACGGGTCGACGTCGGCGTCAGCGAAGACCTGCGCAGCAAATTGAAATACTGCTCATGACCTAAGCTGCGGCGAATAATCGCTATGTTCAAGTCTTTACCAGATCGAAGCACATTCGACAATCTCGCATGTTTGTCATAGTAGGCCCAGTGGAATGGGTCGCCTGCAAACGCTACATCAATAGGCCGATCTAATGATGACGCCGCATATCTTAGACTTGCCGCTTCTTCAGCGCTAGCTGAATACCCAATAAAGTATGGCTCAAATCCGATATATGTATAAAGTGGTGTATTAGTTAGCTTCGACAGTATATCGTGCTCGCCGCCTGTGAAACAGATAAGGGCGTCATATTCATTAGCGAAAGATGTTATTTGTCCAAGATTAATATCAGCATCTTGCGTCCACCCAACGCAAGGCACCCCCCATGATTTGATGGAAGCTGGGTTGACACTATGTAAGCCAAGATTGAGAGCAATGGTTCGCGAGCAGTCAATATCAGTAAGCGTTAGTGGCTGCCCGTTTGATAAGAGAGGCTCCCGCTTCGGGCCGAGGCGAACAACATGCAGGTGACCATCCAGCCCTGCGAGAGTGTCATTGACCCAGTTCAGATCCAGAGACGGATTGACTAAAAGTACTGTTCGGGTACCATTAATCAAATGGGAAAGTTCTGATGCTGCGGTGCCCCATGACGACGTGGACAAGTTAACGTGATTGAGGTCAGCGACAGCATCTGCATCCCTGCCCAGTAACCATTCGGCTGCCGCGAGAAAGAATTGAGCACGAGGCGTGCGGTCAGAGATGGAACGAAGTAACCTAACTCCTTTACTCGGGTTTCCAAGCATTGCTGTTGAGATCGCGTATTCTTCAGAAGCGGCTTTATTTCGGACCCCAACGGCGTAGTTGCCGACAGCAGCGCCAACATCAGCGTGGGCTGGCAAGTTTTGTTCTTTGATCTCTCCCGCGAGCATCAATTTTTTCTCCTAAAATACATCTTTGGCTTCAAATGCTATCTGATGAATTGATTAAGCGCCGCGCGAAAGTGACAGCATCTTTTATAGCGCTAATCGTGTTCAACGGACGCATCTCCAAGGCGATCCAACCAGAATAGCTTAGTTCACGTATCGTCTGTATAAACATGAGGTCAGCCTGGTCGGGGGGGGCGACAAGTGGCGCAAGGCCTGGTCGAGAGAGATGTGCGTGCGCGATTAAACCGCCCGCATAGCTAGCAATCGGCGCAACGTTGTCTTCTGCGAGTGCTATGCATCCGGAGTCTAAGTGCAGTCTGAGGTTAGAGTGATTAATTCGCCTGACAACCCGTGCACAAGACTCGGTGTCGATCAAAAAATCCCCTTGGTAGCTCGGAGGCGCCGGCTCAAGAGCCAGAACTAACCCATAATCCGCGACGGCATCTGCTAATTCGAAGAGGCGTTCGGAACCGAGGTCTTCAGCGTCTGCCAAAGATAAGTCTCCGCGTTTTCGATTTAATGGTGCACCAAAAACCGCAACACCTCCGTTGCTTAGGCGTTCCGCCAGTTTGGCCACGGCGATAGTATGAGATAGCATTTCGTCGAATGATTTGCGCTCATGCAGTAACTGAACCTGTGGCTTTCCATAATAAAGAGCTTGGTACGATGATACCACTAGGCCGGCTGAATCAAGCTCCGAACGTTCGTGATCAATAAGACTTTTATTCAGTTCAGCCCACGGCGCAATTTTTGTAAAAGCCACCTCTATTCCTGAGACCCCAGAGGCGTTAAAATATTCATAGACATCTTTATTCTCCTCACGATTCCACGCGATATTTGAGACGGATATCGGATTTTTCATATTCCATTGGCAACGAAGTTGCCAATCCCTTTTAATACCTGATCGACACTAAAATGATATTTGCCAGATCCCCCGAGTACCCGAGAAAACTTGGTCTGTACATCATATTTTACGGGCGGAACATCAGAAGAAGTCAGAGAAACTCTAGGGAAAAAATTTTTAACGACTTGCATCATGGCTACTGGTTCAGGTGAAATGTTGAAAATTGGGCCGCCTTCTAGAATTATGTGCTGTAAATCTTCATTTAATCGCCGGACGTCATACCATTGAAATTCAGAAAGAGGGTTTATTTGATCGACCATTTTTCCGTTGCAAAGATCATATATCGCATTTTTTTTAAGACCGGTCCCATAAAGTGCCGGTAGTCGGATTATGTGGTGATTTCCGAAGTGATGTTCGACCCATCTTTCTAAATAGCGACGGTTTCTCCCATAAGCTTGTGTGTTTTCTTCTGGGTAAGTATCCTCGTCGACATCCATCGCGCGAGAGTATATGTCGACGGTGGATATAAGTACGAAACGATCTGCTCTCAAATGCTGGAGGTTGCCGATAAGAGCGTCTATGGCATTTTTATCGCCCTCCGGATCCTTGTTAGCTTTCCACTTAACAGCGCTAACTCCGGAACAAACCACTTCGGCGAAATGTCTACCCCTCATTTCAGCGCTGTTCACGCTATTGTATAAAGCATCAAAACTTCCGCGTTGCAGCATATTCGCGCCAACAAACCCGGTGTATCCGATTAACGCGCGCATAGATCCACCTTTGAAATTCGATTCTATTCCAGTCCTATGGCAATAGACTTACGTTGTATCCGACTAAGCAGCGACGATGGTACGTCTATCGGCTTAGTGTCACTATCCGCTTCTATATCGCTTAATATCCGTTCTGTGGCGTGGAAGATTGTGTCAATCTTGCCGGAAAGGACTGTAAACAAGCGACCGCGCCGGCCGACGTAACACGAACGATCGTCACTGCTTCCGGATAGCTTTGTCTTGATTGAAATTTGGGGGCCAATAAACTTGTATAGATCGGGGAAGTTCCTAACGTTCTCCTGCGCCTGCTCGGTCATAACCTTCAATTTTGCCCTGATGGTTGCTGTGTCGACTCTGTCACGAGCCGTGCGGGCTTCTTCCGCCGAATAATATCGGCCGAGAGGAGTATGTGGGACACTCGACAGAGTATAAATCTTCGGTTCTTCGGTAGGATAGATCGAGTACAGTGGGCCATCCACGAACGTTATCGCCGGCAAATTCGGAGAAGCTTCGAAATAAAGCAAAACTGTGGGCTCATAAAAAACGTCGAAATCGGCACGCAGTAAATGTCCCCAGGTAGCATCAACAACATAATCGAACTTTTCACCGTTTACTTCTATATGTGTCTCTCTATCAATAAGAGTCGTCACTGGATCTGATAAGCTTAAACTCGGTCCCAGGTGATGGCTGAAGTAGTTTCTGGCTTTCTCAATCATAAGAATTCGCTCATCAACGCGAATTAGACCCTCGATTTCTTGTAAATCGAGCGGGCACCTGTCGACCGTGTGGTAAGGGATACCAGTCGCCGTCATTATCAATTTATAGGTTTCAAAATCGATCAATGATGTGTATTTCGGAACAGCGTATATGTTTTCTGAAATCTTGCGACTGAGGTCACTGTATCTTTCCAAGAACCTCGAAAAACCATCTCGCGACTGAATGCGTGTACCGGCGTGACGGGGATAGTGAAAACCTAGGTGTAGGCGAAATTGGTTATTCCCTGAAGCTTCATCCAATATCCGGTCGTTCTTCTCGAACAACTTAACCTCGAACCCTAGGCCAATCATGGAAGACGAGATATGACAGCCGTACCATCCGCCACCTATTACTGCCACTTTCATGGACATTATTTCGGCCACCGCAATTAGCGTGCAAAGAGCGCTGGCGCTCTCGTACGAAGAATCATCCAACTGACGTGTAACGCTGGGCGATCCGTCAGGGAAGCACACGTAAAGGAAAATCTTTCCTCGTTTTTGGCAATTTAGGCAACCTTAGGTGTGGTTTTGGGCTGTTCGGCCTGCCTAATTCCTCCTCTTCCAGTCCCGCCGGTGATCCTTGGTTGTCACTGAATGCTGGGCAGCGGGCTGCCTTAAATCGGCGTCATTGCCAAAGAGATTGTCCTTGGCATTGCGCCGTATGGGAGGGTTTCCGCCTGTTGCTCAGCGCGGCTGGCAGTGATCGTAGACTCCGATCGAAGAGCCTTCTCTGATGGGGGCAGTGAGGCAAGCTACTCCTAATCCTCATCGGTCCCGGATGTATCGCTCCCGCAGGTCACGCGCTTCTCTTCGCGGTCGGCGCTGAAGGCCGCCGCATGATGGGGTCAGAAGAGCAAGGTGTCTCAATCTGTCCGACAACCTTACGGCTAAGCCGCAGGTTCATGACTCTCAACGAGATCGCCTCGCCCATCGTCCCCGCGGGAACGATCTGGTTCACCCTTCGGGCGATATTGGGCCTGATCCGGCAGGCGCGCCTCCTTCATGCCGCGGTCGGTACTGGCGCTTTGCCGGAGGGAACGAAGTATCGTCCCATCACGTCGTTCGCAGGACGATCGCCAGCTTCCGGGCGACCTCCGCACCTCAACTCGCGCGCACGTCCGGCAAAGGCGGCCCGGGCTGGCGTACCCAGCTCGATCCCTCCCTCGCGCAGGATAGCCGGCGCCACGTTCTCGATCGCGCGCATCTCGTTGAGCAGCGTGCGGCGCGCCACCAGGAGCGAGCGCCAGAGACGGGACTGACGCGACTTGACGTAAACCTGCCGGTGCCAGGCTCCTTGTCCGCTTCTAGTACCGGCAGAGCGTCGTGAACGCGAGGTGGAGGTCGGCGCATAGCGGATTGCGGGTCGGCGAAAGCGAGCCAGCCACGTCAGCATTTGCTCCACGATCCAGCGGTAGCGGCCGAGGGGCTCGCTATTATCGATGCTGCGCCAGGCGTTCCGCGGTGTGATGCTGCGGGCTCGGCACTCGCGCCGACATCGGCGATGATCGTAGCCGCTGTTGGCTTGCAGCTTGCCTGGTCTGCGCCCCGGGCGACCATAACGCCCTGTGCGCACGCCCAGAACCGCGTCGAGGGGGCTGCCACCATACGGCTGTCGTGGCAGTTGGCGCAGGTAAGCGTCAGGCCCAGCCACATGCCCCGCACGTCCACGATAAGGCTCTTCATGCCTGGATTGTCTCGATCCATCGTGTTTAGGCCGGTCGCCCGGCGCCCTCCTTCGCCGGTAGGCTCGCGCCGTCGAGCGCGTCCGCATCCTGAAGCCGCTCCAGCCTCACGCGGTGAAGGGCGGCCCGGACGCCGGCCGCTTGCCAGACGCCAAGCCGTCGCCAGCTCGTCTTGCCGCTGCAGTCCACCTCAGAATGTGGCAGCTGCTTCCTCTGCATGCCGGTACGCAGAACCAGGACGATGCCCGCCAGCCCCGCTCGCTCCGAGGCACGCGGTCGCCCAACCTTTGGCTTCTCAGGCTAGGGCGGGAGAAGCGGCTCAAACACCGCCCATAGGTCGGCGGAAACGCGAACGTCCATCCCCTCTCAACCCCCGGGGGAGGCTTTTGCCCCTGACTCTAAGTGTAGACCCAACTTTGCCGCGGGTGGCTACGATGCTACCTGATCAGATGGCGGTCTCACAGCACCGCAGTGCTCTGCTGTACGTTTGCGCATTTGGCATCAGGCAAGGCACAGAGAGCTGGCCACCAAGTCTCATCTAATTCTCCGGCTTCCGGTAAGAGACTCCGGCCCAGCCGCGCTCGTCTTCCAAAAGACGAACCCCTAGTTGTTCTAGCACTGATCTCAGCTTGAGCGCGGTGTCCAGCCGCAAACCGCCTTGCTCGTTCTCGAAGCGGCTAACGGTGTAGGGCGCGACCCCGGCAAGTTCTGCAACCTCGCGAACTCCGAGCTTTGCGGCCGCTCGGGCCATTCTTAGCTGTGCCGGCGTCATTCTGCACCACGTGCTAAAAAAACTGCACAGGGTGTTGACTTCTGCCTGCTCCCTGTTCTAAGCAATTAGCACATGGTGCAGTGTAAGCAAGCGAGAGTGCCAAATGTCATTCACCCGCTCTTTTTCCTGGGCCGCTGCCCTGCAAGCGCTTCGAGCTGATCGCGTGCAGCTTTCGTCCGAGCAGCGGCGAGCACACGCCATCCGGGAGGGTTTCGCCAAGATCGCTGCCAACCGCGCGAACATGATTAGACGTGTGATGCCGCTCTGCAGCGCTGGACGATATGATCGGCGCGCAATTCTGCGAGCAGCCATCGAGGCAGCGCGGGCTCGCCGCGGGGTGACAGGAGAGCCGTGGAACCTCTGCCTCTCCGCCGCCCTCAAAGGAACCTGGCGGGCCGCGAAGGAAGCTCGTGCGTTCGCTGCTCATCAGGCTCGGCGAGATGCTGAACGTGCGCAGCGAGCAAACCTGCAGCCCACCCCTGGCCATGCGGGTTAACCAGCAGGGGAGGGGCGTCCGGCACCAATTCATCACTCGCAGATGCCGGGGTTGCCTGGAAAAGTGCATTACGCGCTATCGATTTCCCTCCGAAGTATCCCGGTACCTAACGCCCCGCGCATCTCTGCGCCCCAGCCTCTGAACCCTTCGCTGCGTTGAGCCTAGGCCGTTTGCCCCCGGGTCGGCTGAGATGCCTGCGGGCTAGGTTCGTCACCTCTCCTCAAAATTAGCGAGGCACCATGCCCACCAACAGAACGCGCTCGCGCGCGAACAATCCCGCATGCCTAACCGTCGCTGCCTTAGGCCTGCGCGCCAAGCTTGTGACCGAGGAACAGGACGCCGAACTCCGAGCCCTGATCGAGCGCTACGAGCAACTCCTCTGCAACTGGGAGGACCTCTCTCACCGAGCTCTCAAAGCCCTCGCCGACCGCTCCCCTCGCACCGACAAGCGCAGCCATGCCCCTCGTTACCCCTGAGGATATCGGCACCACCCTGCGCAGATGCCTCTCTCCGCGTCGTCGGCTCCAAGCTTGGGAGCGCACGAACGGGAAATGCGTGATCTGTGGTGACCGCATCGACGGCGTCCGCGAGCGTTGGATCGTCGAACACATCCGCGCCCTTGAACTCGGCGGCGCCGACGAGCTCGGCAACATGGGGCCGGCCCATGAGGCGTGCGGCCGTGAGAAGACCCGAGACGATCACGCTCGCGCGGCCCACGCCAAGCGCCAGAAGCTCCGCCACATAGGCGCGACGGCGTCTGAGCGCCCCCTGCCTGGTTCAAAGGCGAGTTCACTCAAGCGCAAAATCAACGGGACTGTAGTGCCGAGAGAAACTGTGCTGTTCGGTAAAACGGTCAGATCAATGGATGAGCGTGACACATCTACCACTTCGCGGTGGACGGCGAGCACCGGCATCAAAAACACTCTGGACGAAAGAACCAATATTTCTTCTGGCTGTATCAGCTCGAGAGAGCCCACATCCGAAGAGGTAGCCTTGATCCCGCAAAATACCGTCTCGCCGATGCCGTCGGCCTTTCCCGGGAAGGTGCCGACGCACGTGTCCCAGGAGCTGCTTCCGGCGCTCCCGGCCCATCTCGCATTCCTGTTCGAGGAGCGCCCGCTGCTGCCTGGCGAGAGCTCGGACCAGTACGACGCGATCCTCACGAGCATCGCCCAGGAGATCAAACCCCGCGACGCCATCGAGGGCATTTGGACGAAAAACGTTGTCGACCTGATCTGGGAAGCCAAACGGCTGCGTGGGTGGCGCCAGCGGATCCTGATGCAGGCGCGTCTGCAGGCGGCCGAGACGCTGATCAAGCCGGTCCTGGAGGCACGCGATACGAGCGTCTTCCGTCTCGACGGCGATATCGAGCGCAAAGCCCGCACGATGGCGCTCGGCTGGCTGAACGGCTGCGCGTCGGAGACGGCGACCTTCGAGGACCTGCTGCACGGAAGGGGGCTGACCACAGCCGACGTGATCGCAAAGGGTTTCGAACTCAAACTGCAAGAACTGGAACGGGTCGACCGGATGGTGATGAATGCGGAGGACCGACGCGACTCGCTCCTGCGGGAGATCGAGCGCAAGCGCGCGAGCTTCGGCAAAGGCCTTCGGGCGGCGACCGAGGACATCATCGACGTGGAGCCGAACACCTCCTCCTCCGCGAGCCTCGCGCAGCAGAGCGCTTGAAATGACGTCCGACCGCGCCACCAGCGCGAACCGGCGCAACGCGCAAGCGAGCACCGGTCCACGAACCGCGTCTGGCAAACAGCGGGCATCTCAAAACGCGCGCAGCCACGGGCTCTCGGCTCGTCACGATGTTGCGAACGACGCTGAAGTCGTCCGCCTCGCTGAGGCGATCATCGGTGAGCACAGAAGCGATCCTGAGATCGCAGGTGCTGCACTCGCGCTTGCCGAGGCGCAGGTCATGCTCACGCGCGTCCTCTCCCTCAAGGCGAGGCTGATCCGCGAGGAGGTAGAAGTCGCACCGATCTCCTCGTGCCCGGATGGTCAGCTCGCTACCCCGCCGTCCGCCACTCTCCTCAAGCGGCTTGAGCACCTGGATCGCTACGAGCGACGCGCCTTCTCGCGACGGAAATCGGCCGGCCGCCGGTTCCTAAACTTGGCTTCCAACAGAGGGGGCTCTCTGTGCCGCGAGAGCGAGGACCGACTGCCATGAAGCAGGTCTCTCTGGGGAAGCCCTCGGCTCCTATCATGGATGCGGCATCCAGCGTCTCAACCTGTCAGCATGATCATCAGGCCAATACAGACATGACCGCTGACGACCTGTTGGAAGCCGCAGCCGTACCGCTCATGCGCAAAACGATCGAGCTGGCATTGTCTGGCGATCGCGTCTCCTTGCGCTACTGCCTTGACCGGCTCGCTCGTTCGAAGGCCGCCCGTCCAGTTCCTTTCACACTGCCGGAGGTCAATAACCCTGAGGATTATGCGGCGGCGACGCGCGCGCTGCTCGAGGCAGTCGCAATGGGTGCGTTGCATTCGGAAGATGCCGCGGCACGTGTAAAACTGCTCGAGGCGCACGTCCAAGCACTGACGCTCCAAGATCTTGTTAGTCGTCTGGAGTACATCGAAGCGAGGAAGGGTTAATGAAGGTGCTGATGCGCGATATCAAGCGACGTATCGAGGGCGTGGAAAAAGCCATGGGACTGCACAACCAGCTCTTTACGGTCGAAGGCTGCAGCGAAGCTGAATTCGATGCAAAGATTGCTGAAATTGAAGCAACTCAGTTCGTCGGCAAACATCCAGAATTTGTCTGTCTCAAGAAGTTTTTTGATAAAGATGGAAATTTTATCGAATGGTAGCTCAATAACGGAGTGATTTCCAGGTTTGTAGAAGTATGATTCATTATGTAGTATCAAGTTTTTGCTGACGGCCACCGTAGTAGAGCGGCGGTGCCTCCTCTCGTACCTGCCGCAGTAAGGCCGCACGCAGGGTGGGCTTCTTGTATCCCCGTGCAGCCAAGCCTCGCAGCTGGCTTGGATGGAGGTCGGAAAAGCAGCAATTTGGCAAAACGAACCCATTTCGCTGTGGCGTCGTTGGCGCGCAGGCAAAATCTCCGATCAGCACCTCCGGCAACCCTCGTCTGCGAACGTCGGATGACGCGCCCGACCGGTTTGCCCGTCGCATGTTGCGCGCCTGCCACGCCACGCACCGCTGCAAAACACCCGCAAAAATCTGAGGAACAAAGATCCTCGCCCGTGCTTTCCCGCTTAGGTAGTCCGCGGAAGAAATGCGGAAACGCTGAGACGATCTTCCAGAATTAACTCAGATTAATGCATCGATGATCGCGGTTTTTCCTATCCGCAGATCGCCGATCACGATCAGGGATATCGCTAAAGCGTGGCGGAACTTGCTCTCATCACCGGCGGAGCCGGCTTCATCGGGCGCCATCTCGCGACCGCCCTGCTTCGGCGGGGCTACCGGGTGCGCGTCCTCGACAGCCTCATCGAGCAGGTCCACGGCGGGCGCACGAGCCCGTCCGGTCTCGATCCCGCGGTCGAGTTCGTCGCTGGGGACGTTCGGGACGCGGAAGCAGTTGCCAGAGCGCTCAGCGGTGCAACCCATGTCGTGCACCTCGCCGCCGAAGTCGGTGTCGGGCAGAGCATGTACGCCGTCGAGCGCTACGTCTCGGTCAACGATTGCGGGACCGCCACCCTGTTCCAAGCGTTGATCGATGCGCCCGTGAAACGGGTCGTCGTCGCCTCCTCGATGAGCATCTACGGCGAGGGTCTCTACCGCAGGCAGGACGGCGCCACGGTCGAGGATGCGGTGCGTCAGAACAGACGCCCGGGTGAGCCGTGGGATCCGACGGATGCGGAAGGCCGCCCGCTTGCACCCCTGGCGACGCCGGAAGCGAAGCGGCCCGCGCTCGCCTCCGTCTACGCCCTCACGAAGTACATGCAGGAGCGGCTGACCCTGACGCTGGCGCCGGCTTACGGCATGGAGGGCGTCGCGCTCCGCCTCTGGAACGTCTACGGGCCGGGCCAAGCCCTCTCGAACCCCTATACGGGCGTGCTGGCGATCTTCGCCTCGCGCCTCCTCAACGGCCAGGCGCCGATGATCTTCGAGGACGGCGAGCAGCGGCGCGACTTCGTCCACGTGGAGGATGTGGCGCAGGCCTTCGTCCTGGCGATCGAGCACCCCGCTGCGGTCGGGCAGGTCTACAATGTCGGCAGCGGCGAGGACCGCTCGGTCCGTGAGGTCGCGCAGCTTCTCGCCCGGGCCATGGGCCGCGAGGACATCGCGCCGGAGGTGACGGGCCAGGCCCGGGCCGGGGACATCCGCCACTGCATCGCGGATATCGCCAAGATCCGGCGGGAGCTCGGCTACGCGCCGCGGCGCGACTTCGGAGAGGGGCTCGCCGAACTCGCCGCCTGGGTGGCCGAGCAGGAGGCGGTCGACCGGGTCGCGGAGGCGCGGCGCGAACTCGAAGCCCGCGGGCTCGTCGCGTGAGCGCGCCCGGGACGCTCACGGGGCAGGGCGGTCGCCCGATCCTCATCACGGGTGGCGCGGGGTTCGTCGGCGCGAACCTCGCCGACGCGCTCGCCCGCGAGGGTCACGCCGTCATTGTCTACGACGCGCTCGCCCGCGCCGGCGTGGAGGCCAACCTCGCTTGGCTCCGGCAACGCCACCCGGATCGCATCAGCGCCGTCGTCGCCGATGTGCGCGATCGCGGCGAACTCGCCCGGGCGGTGGCGGAGGCCGGCGCCGTGTTCCACTTCGCCGCGCAGGTCGCCGTCACCACGAGCCTCGTCGCCCCGCGGGACGACATGGAGGTCAATCTCGGCGGGACCCTCAACCTCCTGGAGGCGATTCGGGCGCGCAGCGCCCCGGTGCCGCTCCTCTTCGCCTCGACGAACAAGGTCTACGGCAACCTGCCCGACATCGCGCTGGTCCAGGAGGGCGAGGCCTATCTCCCCGGCGACGCATCCTTGCGCGCCCGCGGCATCGGCGAGGACCGGGCCCTCGATTTCCACACCCCCTACGGCTGCTCCAAGGGCGCCGCGGACCAGTACGTCCTCGATTACGCCCGCAGCTACGGCATCCCGACCGTGGTCATGCGCATGAGCTGCATCTACGGCCCCCGCCAGATGGGCAACGAGGACCAGGGCTGGGTCGCCCATTTCCTGATCCGCGCCCTGCAGGGCCTGCCGATCACGCTCTACGGTGACGGGCGGCAGGTGCGCGACATCCTGCACGTGCAGGATGCGGTGGCGGCCTACCGCGCGGCGCTGGCGCGGATCGACCGGGTTGCCGGGCGCGCCTTCAATCTCGGCGGCGGGCCGGAGAATGCGGTCAGTCTGCGCGAGCTCCTCGCCCATCTCGGCACGCTGATCGGACGCACCATCGAGACCGAGTACGCCGATTGGCGCCCGGGCGACCAACGCTACTACGTCTCCGACACGCGCGCGGTCCGCGAGGCGCTGGCGCTCGCGCCCGCCACACCGTGGCGCGAGGGCGTCGCGATGCTGGCGGCGTGGCTGCGGGAATGGCTCGCGACGGAGCGCGGCCAAACCCCCCGCACGCGCATGGCGGAGGCGGCGCTGTGAGGGTCGCGCTCGTCAACCCGCCCTGGGATTACCGCAACAGCATCTATTTCGGGTGCCCCGAGCCGCACCTGCCGCTCGAGCTCGGCTATGCCGCGGCGCTGCTGCGCGCAGCCGGCCACGAGACCCTGATCGTCGACGCGCATCTCGAGGGCCTCGATGCCGAGGCCGCCGCCGGCAGGGTGGCCGCGTTCGGGCCCGGCATGACGGTGGTGACGACCGCGCCGAGCTACCTGTTCTGGCGCTGCGCCCCGCCGGAACTGCGCGTGCCGCGCCTGTTCCTCGACGCGCTCGGGGCTCGCGGCGGGCGAACCGTCGCGGTCGGCCCGCACGGCTCGGCGACGCCGGGCCCCACGCTGGCGAAGCTCGGCTGCGACCTCGTCGTGCGCGGCGAGTGCGAGGAGGTGGTCGCGCGGCTCGCCGATGCCGAGAGCGTGAAGGACGTGCCCGGCATCGCCCTCCGCGCAGGCGCCGAGACGCTCGTGACCGGCCCGCCCCAATCCGCGCGGTTCACGGACCTGCCCGCCCTGCGCTGGCCCGACGCCTGGATCGCGCGCCACCGCCACCACCATCACCGCTTCGAGGCGGCCCCGGACGGGCCGGGCGCCGAGGTCGAGGCGTCGCGGGGCTGCCCCTACACCTGCAGCTTCTGCGCGAAGATCGACTTCCGCGATGCGTATCGCCGCCGCGACCTCGGCATCCTCCTCGACGAGATCGACGGGCTGATCGCGCAGGGCGCCACCTACCTCTACTTCATCGACGAGATCTTCCTGCCGCAGAAACCCCTCCTCGAAGCCCTCGTCGCCCGCGACGTCCGCTTCGGCATCCAGACCCGGATCGATCTCTGGAAGCCGGACATGCTGGACCTTCTCGGCGCGGCGGGATGCGTCTCCATCGAGGCCGGGATCGAGAGCCTGACGGAGGAAGGCCGCGCCCGCCTCGACAAGAAGTGCCGCGCCACGACCGACGACCTCGCCGAGCGGCTGATTCACGCCCGTCGCTCGGTCCCCTTCGTCCAGGCGAACCTGATCGCGGTGGCGGGCGACGATGCCGACCTCGTCGCCGCCTGGCGCGACCGGCTGCGGGGGGAGGGGGTCTGGGCGAACGATCCCGTGCCGCTCTACCCCTATCCGAGCTCGCCCGATTATCGGCGGCTCTGGGGCGAGCCCGACGACGCGGCCTGGGAGCGAGCGCACGCCCATTACCTCGGCCAGTTCGAGCGCTTCAGCGACATCCAGGAGGAGCGTCCCCTGCCGCTCCCCGAGCTCGAGGCGGCCTGCACATGCCGGTGAGCGCAGGCCACGTCCTGATGAGCGCGGACGCCGTCGGAGGGGTCTGGCAATACGGGCTCGATCTCGCGGGCGGATTGCGCCGCCGGGGCTACGCCGTCACGCTGGCGCTGATGGGCCCGTCGCCCGCTCCCGAGATCGTGGCGGCGGCCGAGGGCGCCACGGGCGCGCGCATCGTTCCGACCGGGCTGCCGCTCGACTGGACCGCGGGCACGCCCGGGGCGATCCGCGATGCGGCCGCCGCGCTCGCCCGTCTCGCCCACGAAGTGGGGGCCGATCTCGTCCACCTGCACAGCCCGGCCTTCGCGCTCGTGGAGTTCGGCCGGCCCGTCGTGGCGGTCTGCCATTCCTGCGTCGCGACGTGGTGGGATGCCTGCGGCGAAGGCCCTCTCCCGAGTGACCTCGCTTGGCGCCGCGATCTCGTGGCCGAAGGCTGCCGGCGGGCCGACCGGCTGCTCGCCCCGACCCGGGCCTTCGCGGCGGCGACGCAGAGCGCCTACCGGCTGCCCGCGCCGCCCGTTGTCGTCCGAAACGGCCGCGCGGCCGCGCGCGCCATCTCCGCGGACCTCGCGCCCCACGCTTTCACGGCGGGCCGCCTCTGGGACCGGGCCAAGAACGCCGAGGCGCTCGACCGCATCGCCGCCCGGCTCGGCCGGCCCCTGCGCGCCGCCGGGCCGGTGGAGGGCCCGAACGGGGAGGCGGCCCGCTTGTCCCATCTGCACCTCCTCGGCCGCCTCGACGATGGGGAAATCGCGCGCGAACTCGCGGGCCGACCCGTCTTCGTGTCGCTTGCGCGCTACGAGCCGTTCGGCCTCGCGGCCCTCGAGGCGGCCGCTGCCGGCTGCGCCCTGGTCCTGTCCGACATCCCGACCTTCCGCGAACTCTGGCAGGGCGCGGCCCTCTTCGTCCCGCCGGACGACGACGCGGCCGCGGCGCGAACGATCGAAAAACTCGTCGCCGACCCGGCGCGGCGCGCCGACCTCGGGCGGGCGGCGCGCGCCCGCGCGGGCGAATTCGGCGTCGAGGCGATGGCCGAGGGCGTGCTCGGCGTGGTCCGGCCGCTCCTCGGCGCCGCGCAGGCGCGGATTCCGGGCGAGGCGGCCGCATGAGGATCGCCTACTTCACGCATTCCCTCGCCTCGTGCTGGAACCACGGCAACGCCCATTTCCTGCGCGGCGTGCTGCGGGAATTGATCGCCCTCGGCCACCGGGTCGAGGCCCTCGAGCCGGCTGGCAGCTGGAGCCTCGCCAACCTGCTCGCCGACCACGGCGAGGCGGGACTCGCGGCTTATCGGAGCGCCTATCCGGACCTGACCTCGCGCACCTTCGCCGAGACGGCCGAGGCAGTGGAGCGGGCGTCCGGCGCCGACCTCGTCCTCGTGCACGAGTGGAACGATCCGGCCCTGATCGCGGCCCTCGGCCGGGCCCGCAAGCGCGGCGCGTTCGGCACGCTCCTGTTCCACGACACCCATCACCGCGCGGTCAGCGTCCCGGAGGAGATGGCCGCCTTCGATCTCTCGGGCTACGACGGCATCCTCGCCTTCGGCGCGGCGCTCGCGGAAGTCTATCGCGGCCGGGGCTGGGGCAGCCGGGCCTTCGTCTGGCACGAGGCCGCCGATGCGGGCCTGTTCCGTCCGCCCTTCGAGCCCGTCCCGCGCCAGGGCCTCGTCTGGATCGGCAATTGGGGCGACGGCGAGAGGACGCAGGAACTGGAGAGCTTCCTGTTCCGCCCCGCTTCCAGCGCCGGATTGCCGCTCGATATCTACGGCGTCCGCTACCCGGAGGCGGCGCTCACCACGCTGGCGCGATACGGGATCCGGTATCACGGCTGGGCGCCGAACGCCGCCGCGCCGGGCCTCTTCGCCCGACACCTCGCCACGATCCACGTGCCGCGCCGCTTCTACGTCGAGGCGCTGCCCGGCATCCCGACGATCCGGGTCTTCGAGGCGCTGGCCTGCGGCATCCCGCTCGCGTCCGCCCCCTGGGACGATGCCGAGGCGCTCTTCACGCCGGGCGCCGACTACCTCGTCGCCCGGGACGGCGCCGAGATGGAACGGCACCTGCGCGCTCTGACCGAGGATTCCGCGCTCCGCGCGGCGCTGGCCGCGCACGGTCTCGCGACGATCCGCGCCCGGCATACCTGCCGCCACCGTGCGGAGGAACTCCTCGGCATCGCCGCCGGCCTCGGCGCCACCGACCTGATGGAGGCCGCGCAATGAAGATCGCCTTCTACGGCTCCTCCCTACTCTCGTCCTACTGGAACGGCGCGGCGACCTATTACCGGGGTCTGCTCCGCGATCTCGCCCGGCGCGGCCACCGCATCACCTTCTACGAGCCCGACGCCTTCGAGCGGCAGCAGCATCGCGACATCGACCCGCCCGACTGGGCGGAGGTCTGCGTCTATGCCGCCTCGCCGGGGGCGCTGCGCGCCGTCCTGGCCGAGGCGGCGGGTGCGGACGTCGTCGTCAAGGCGAGCGGCGTCGGGATCTTCGACGACGAGCTTCTGGAGGGGATCGTCGCGGCCTCGAGGCCCGAGGCCATCCGCATCTTCTGGGACGTCGATGCGCCCGCCACGCTGGCCGAGATGCGCGCCAACCCCGGACACGCGCTCCACCGCGCGATGCCCGCGCTCGACCTCGTTCTCACCTATGGGGGCGGCCCGCCGGTGGTGGCGGCCTACGAGGGGTTCGGCGCCCGGGCCTGCATCCCGGTCTACAACGCCCTCGACCCGGAGACGCACCACCCGGTCCCTCCGGACCCGCGCTTCTCCGCCGACCTCGCCTTCCTGGGCAACCGCCTGCCGGACCGGGAGGCGCGCGTGGAAAAGTTCTTCCTCGTCGCGGCCGCGCGGCTCCCCGAAAAGTCGTTTCTCATCGGCGGCAACGGCTGGGAGAGCCGGGGACTGCCCGCCAACGTGCGCCATCTCGGCCACGTCTACACGCGGGAGCACAACGCCTTCAACGCGACCCCGCGCGCCGTGCTCAATATCGCCCGCGACAGCATGGCCGCTGTCGGATTCTCGCCCGCGACCCGCGTCTTCGAGGCGACGGGCGCCGGTGCCTGCCTGATCACCGATGCGTGGGAGGGGATCGAGCTGTTTCTCAAGCCCGGCGAGGAGGTTCTCGTCGCCCGCGACGGGCGCGACGTCGCCGAGCACCTCGCCGCCCTCACGCCCGAGCGCGCCCGCACCATCGGGGAGGCGGCCCGCGCCCGCGTCATCGCCGAGCACACCTATGCGCGCCGCGGCGCCGAGGTCGACGCGATCCTGAAGCAGGAGGCCGCCCGCAAGGCGGAGGACGCGCCCCGGCGGAGCATCGCCTGATGGCCGCTCCCCTCAAGCTCGTCGTCCTGGGCCTCAGCCTGTCCTCCTCCTGGGGCAACGGCCACGCCACCACCTACAGGGCTCTGCTGAAGGCCTTCGCGGCGCGCGGCCACGAGGTGCTGTTCCTGGAGCGGGACGTGCCCTGGTACGCCGCGCACCGCGACCTGCCCGAGCCCGATTTCTGCCGGCTCGTCCTCTACCCGGACCTCCCGAGCCTCGAGCTCCACCGCCAGGCGATCGCGGGCGCCGACGCGGTGATCGTGGGCTCCTACGTGCCGGAGGGGATCGCGGTCGGCGAGCGCGTCCTGGCCGTCGCCAATGGCGTGCGCGCCTTCTACGACATCGACACGCCGGTCACTCTCGCTGCCCTGGAGGCGGGCACCTGCCCCTACCTCGCGCGTGCTCAGATCGCGCAATACGATATCTACCTCTCCTTCACCGGCGGCCCGACCCTGCGGCGCCTGGAAGAGCGCGACGGCTCGCCCGCCGCGCGCGCCCTCTACTGCTCGGTCGACCCGGACGCTCACCCGCCGCTCGACCACGCTCCGGCCTACGACCTCAGCTATCTCGGGACCTACAGCCCGGATCGGCAGCCCACCCTCGAACGCCTCCTGATCGAGCCCGCGCGCCGGGCTCCCGAACTCCGCTTCGCCGTAGCCGGCCCGCAATATCCGGACGGGATCGACTGGCCCGCCAATGTCGACCGGGTCGAGCATCTGCCTCCGGAGCGCCATGCGGGCTTCTACGCGGCGAGCCGCTACGCCCTGAACGTGACCCGCGCCGACATGATCCGGGCAGGCTGGAGCCCGAGCGTCCGCCTGTTCGAGGCGGGCAGCATCGGCACGCCGCTGATCAGCGATCGCTGGGACGGGCTCGACGACGTGCTCGTGCCGGGCCGCGAGATCCTGTGCGCCGACACGACGGAGGACGTCCTCGCCATCCTGCGCGACCGCTCCGAGCCGGAGCGCCGCCGGATCGCCGCGGCCGCCCGCACCGCGATCCTCGCCCGCCACAGCGCCGCGCACCGCGCCGCCGAGCTCGAACGCTTCCTGCGCGAGGCCGCGTCCCGGCGCGCGCCTTCCGTGCCTGTCCTTGAAACGCTGAGTGAGTGAAGGGTCGAGCGATGCAGAACGACGGACAGACACGGGTGCTCGTCGCAGGAGGCGCCGGCTTCATCGGGTCGCACCTGATCGACGCGCTGATCGCGGAGGGCGCGCGCGTCACCTGCCTCGATTCCTTCCTCACGGGGCGCAAGGCCAACATCGCCCATCTCGCCCGGGAGCCGCACTTCGACCTCGTCGAGGCCGACATCATCGATCCGCTGCCCGAACTGCCCCGCTTCGACCGGATCTTCAATCTCGCCTGCGCCGCCTCTCCGCCGCACTACCAGGCGGACCCGCAGCACACGATGATGACCTGCGTCGTCGGCTCGCACCAGCTCCTCGAACTCGCGCGGGCGAGCGGTGCCCGCTTCCTCCAGGCCTCGACCAGCGAGGTCTACGGCGACCCCGAGGTGCACCCCCAGGAGGAGAGCTACTGGGGCCATGTCAATCCGACGGGGCCGCGCGCCTGTTACGACGAGGGCAAGCGCTCGGCCGAGACCCTGGCCTTCGACTACGAGCGCCGCTACGACCTCGACATCCGCGTCGCGCGCATCTTCAACACCTACGGGCCGCGCATGCGGGCGGATGACGGGCGCGTCGTCTCGAACGTGATCTGCCAAGCGCTCACGGACCAGCCGATCACCGTCTACGGCGACGGCGAGCAGACCCGTTCCTTCTGCTACGTCAGCGACCTCGTCGACGGGCTGATGCGCCTGATGCGGCTCGACGCGTCGCCCGGCGGACCGGTCAATCTCGGCAATCCGCGCGAGATGACGGTGGCCGAGCTGGTTTCCGTGGTCACACGCATGACGGGCACGCGCTCCCCGATCGTGCGGCGGCCCCTTCCCGTCGACGATCCGCAGCGCCGCCGGCCGGACATCACCCGCGCCGGCTGCCTGCTCGACTGGTCGCCCCGCATCGTCCTGGAAGCCGGGCTCGAAGCGACGATCGGCTGGTTCGCCGACGAGGTCGCGCGCCGGGAGCCAGCCCCCGCCTTCGCCGGGCTGGCGGGGCCCGTCGCCCGCGCGCACAGGCCGGCCGAGCCGGCCCTGCGCAGCCTCGCGCGGGGCTGACGATGTCCCGCGAGCCCGTCCGCGTCGGCATCGTCGGTGTCGGCAATTGCGCATCGTCCTTCGTGCAGGGCCTGCACTATTACCGGGATGCCGGCCCCGAGGAGCCGGTGCCCGGCCTGACGATGCCCGATCTCGGCGGCTACCGTGTTCGCGACGTGACCGTGGTCTCGGCCTTCGACGTCTCGGCCGCCAAGGTCGGCCAGGATCTGGCCGCCGCGATCCTCGCCGAGCCCAACAACACGCATCGTTTCGCCGAGGTGCCGGGGACGGGCGTGACGGTGCGGCGCGGGCCGACGCTCGACGGGATCGGCCGGTATCTCGGCGACGTGATCCCGGAATCGCCCGAGCCCGTCGCAGACGTCGTGCAGGAACTGGAGCGCACGGGGACGCAGGTGCTCGTCTCCTACCTGCCGGTCGGTTCGCAGCGGGCGAGCGAGTTCTACGCGCGCTGCGCCCTCGATGCGGGCTGCGCCTACGTCAACTGCATCCCCGTCTTCCTCGCCTCGGACGAGGCGTGGCGGAAACGCTTCGAGGAGCGCGGCCTCCCGCTCGTCGGCGACGACATCAAGAGCCAGGTCGGCGCCACCATCGTCCACCGGGTGCTGGCCAACCTCCTGCGCGAGCGCGGCGTGAAGCTGGAACGCACCTACCAGCTCAATTTCGGCGGCAATTCCGACTTCCTGAACATGCTCGAACGCGAGCGGCTCGAATCGAAGAAGCTCTCGAAGACCCGGGCCGTCACGAGCCAGCTCGCGGCGCCGCTCGCACCCGGCGACATCCATGTCGGACCCAGCGACCACGTGCCCTGGCTCGCCGACCGGAAATGGGCGCATATCCGGCTGGAGGCGACGGGCTTCGGCGGCGTGCCCCTCAACATGGAGCTGAAGCTCGAGGTCTGGGATTCGCCGAACTCGGCCGGCATCGTCATCGACGCCGTGCGCTGCGCCCGCCTCGCCCTCGACCGCGGCATCGGCGGCGCCCTCGTCGGCCCGTCGAGCTGGTTCATGAAGTCGCCGCCCGTGCAGTTCACGGATTCCGAGGCGCACGACCGGATGCTGGCCTTCGTCGCCGGCGAGGCGGATGCCCGCCGCCGGACCGGCGCATGAGGCGCCTGATCCTCGTCCGCCACGCGAGCCACGACCGGCTCGGCCGGATCCTGTGCGGCCGGATGCCCGGCGTGTCCCTGAGCGGGCAGGGCCGCGCCGAGGCGGGCGCGGTCGCGCGGCGGCTCGGCGGGACCGGGGCGACCCGCATCCTGTCGAGCCCGCGGGAGCGCGCGCAGGAGACCGCCGTGCCGATCGCCGAGGCGCTTGGCCTCCAGGTCGAGACGGCGGACGGGCTCGACGAGATCGATTTCGGCGCCTGGACCGGCCGGTCCTTCTCGGAGCTGGCGGGCGAGCCCGCCTGGGTCGCCTGGAACGAGGCCCGCTCCACCGCCCGCCCGCCGGGAGGGGAGAGCATGGCTGAGGCGCAGCGGCGAATCTGGGACCTCGTCGAAGGCTTCGCCGAGGCGGACGAGGTGATCGCGATCCTCGTGAGCCACGGCGACGTCATCCGCGCCGCGATCTTGCGGCTTCTCGGCCTCTCCCTCGACGCCTATGACGGGCTCGTCGTCGACCCCGCCTCCTGCAGCGAGGTGGCGCTCTGGCCGGGAGGCGGCCGCCTGGTCTCCCTCAACGAGAGGGTCGCCCCATGATCGCGATCAACGCCGGGACGTTGCGTGCGAGATCGGAAGCACTCGGCCCGTGGTTCCACAACATCGATCTGGGGGAGGGGGTCTGGACGGCCCCGGACCACTTCCTCGGCGATTATCCGGCGGTGAAATGGCGCCGCTTCAGCCACGCCCTGCCCGCCGACCTGACCGGCCGCAGCGTCCTCGACATCGGCTGCAACGGCGGCTTCTACGCGATCGAGATGAAGCGGCGGGGGGCTGCACGCGTCCTCGCCCTCGATTCCGACGAGCGCTACCTCGCGCAGGGCCGCTTCGCCGCAGAGCGGCTCGGCCACGAGATCGAGTTCCGCAACCTCTCGGTCTACGATGTCGGCGCGCTGGGCGAGCGCTTCGACGTCGTGCTCTTCATGGGCGTGCTCTACCACCTGCGCCACCCCCTCCTCGCCCTCGACCTGATCCGCGAGCACGTCGCGGGAGACCTCCTCGTCTTCCAGTCGATGCTGCGGGGCTCGCCTGCGGTCGAGAGGGTGCCCGAGGATTGCGATTTCTGGGACATGGACCAGTTCGAGCGCCCGGGCTACCCGCGCCTGCACTTCATCGAGGGCGCCTACGCCCACGACCTCACGAACTGGTGGATCCCGAACCGGGCCGGGATGGAGGCGATGCTGCGCGCGAGCGGCTTCTCGATCGAGAGTCGGCCCGAGCCCGAGGTCTATCTCTGCCGGTGCTCCGAACGCCCCTACGGGGCGGAGGCGGCCTATCCGGCCCGCAATCCGACGCAGGAAGGAGCCCGATGATCGAAGCGGTGATGCTCTGGAACGAGCCCAACAACAAGTCCCACTGGGACCCGGACCTCGATCCCGACTGGCTCCTGTTCGCCGAGATGGTGAAGGCGGCGAGCAGCGCGATCCGGGCCGAGAACGCGCGGCTGCCGCAGGTTCTCGGCGGCATCTCGCCGATCGACCCGGGCTTCATCGGGCGGATGGCCGCCCAGGGCGTGCTCGACGCCGTCGACGCCGTGGCGGTCCACGGCTTCCCCCTCGATTGGAACCTCTGGCAGATCCACGAATGGCCGGCCAAGATCGACGAGATCCGGGCCGTGACCGGTCTGCCGGTCTGGGTCTCCGAGGTCGGCGTGTCGAGCTTCGGCGCCGAGGAGGTGCAGGGCTGGGGCTGCGCCCGCACCGCGGAGCTGCTGAAGGGCCGGGCACCGCGGATCCACTGGTACAGCCTCTACGATCTGCCGCGCGGGTGGGAGGCCACGACGCGGCACCGGGAGGCGGAGGGATCCTCCTACTACCGCCACTTCCACATGGGTCTTCTGCGGCAGGATGGGACGCCGAAGGTGGCGCTCGACGCGTTCGCGAAGCACACGCCCGAGCTCGGCCTGTGCCAATGGTTCCACTTCGAGGATCACCGCCTCGACGATGCGGTCGCCTGGATGAAACGGCTGGGTGTGACCTACCTGCGCACCGGCCTGTCCTGGGCCGACAGCTTCCGCCCCAACGCCCTCGACTGGTTCGACCGCCAGATGGAGGCGCTCGCCGATTTCGACGTGACCGTGACCTTCTGCTTCACGCCCGAGCACCGGGGCATCGCCCCGCACCACACGAGCCCGCCCCTGGTGCGCGAGGAATTCGCCGCGTTCTGCGCCGAGATGGTCCGGCGCTACGCCCCCGGGGCGGCGCTCGCCGCCGAGCCGGGCGACACGCGACGTGTGCTGCTGCCGAGCCTCTGACCACCTCTCGGCAGGCACGGCCCTGCCTCGCACGCCCCGGCGCGCAGAGGCAGGGCCCAGGTCCCTTATCGATCCGCCTTCTCGCCCGAGATCGTGAGTTCGAGGTAACGGCGGGTGGTCGGGCCGACGAGTTCGCGGACGCGGCGGGCCATCGCCTCTTCCTCCTTCAGCGATTGCTGGAAGCCGGTGATGCTCCCCCGTTGGCCGGCCGCCTCGGTGATCGTCAGGAGGGATTCGTAGGCCGCGATCTCGAAATTCTCGAAGGCATGGTTCGCGTAGGTGTTCTTCAGGATCTCGTCCTGGGCGGGGGTGTGGCCGATCGCCATCATGTTCCCGACGATGCCGAGGAAGCCCTCCTTGAGCGCCGACGGGCTGTCGCCCACCGCCTGGAGCGCTTCCTCGAGCCGGGTGCGCTGGCCGTGGGTCTCCTCGATGTGGCGGCGCAGCGCGTCCTCCATCTCGGGATAGCGCTGCAGGCGCTCGACCTGACGCTCCATGATCTGAAGCGCCTGCATCTCCAGGGCATGCGTGTTCTTCAGGGCCGTCACATAGATGTCGCGCGTGTCGAGAGTCATCGAAAATGTCCTCTTTGCGATGCTGGAACGGATTGCAAATCGCAAAGCCTCGGACCTGATGAAAGTTCCTGCGACCGAATTCTTCGGAATGGCCGAGCTTTTCGCGAAATGCGGGAAATTAATTTGGATTAATAAGTGTAATCTTTGCTTGGCGGCTCGGAACAACCGATCTCAGGCGTGATTTCCCCAACGAAACCCGCCCCTTGCCACGTCGCCGGTCGGTCCCTCTTCGCATCGTCGCCGGACAGGATCGTCGCTCACGCACGGAAGATCGTGTCCGCGGCACCCCCGCGGCCGGTCCAGGCGAAGCCATGGGGCTCGGACGTCACGCAGGCTCGCGGCGGGTGTTCCCGGACAACCATCACAGCGCACAGCAGGAGCCGACCCATGTACTATTTCGACAAGCGCACCCAGTACCCCGTCCGCGTCGACAGCCCGGATCCGGTCTACGCCCGCATGCTGCAGCAGGCCATCGGCGGCATCGAGGGTGAGATCCGCGTCTGTATGCAGTACTTCTTCCAAGCCTGGGGCGCCCGCGGTCCGACGACGAAGTACCGCGACATGCTGCTGAACACCGCGACCGAGGAGATCGGCCATATCGAGATGCTCGCCACCGCCGTCGCCCTGAACCTGGAGACGGCCCCCACCAAGGTGCAGGAGGCCGGCGCAGCGGACGCGATCGTCGGGGCGGTGCTGGGCGGCGAGAACCCGCGCCACGTCGCCGAGGGCATGCTGCACAAGACGCTGCTCTCGACCGGCATGTCCGCCTTCCCCGGCAACGCGGACGGCGTGCCATTCGACATGAGCCACATCTACGCCAGCGGGAACCTCGCCGCAGACATGTACTGCAACGTGGCGGCAGAGGCGACCGGCCGCACCCTGGCGGTGCGCCTGTACAATGCCACGAACGACCCGGGCATGCGCGACATGTGGAGCTTCCTGATCGCCCGCGACACCATGCATCAGCAGCAATGGCTCGCCGTGGTCGAGGACCTCGGGGGCAAGGAGGCCAACCTGCCGATTCCGAACAGCTTCCCGCAGGAGGCCGAGAAGCAGGAATTCAGCTACCAGTTCTTCGCAACCTCGCACGACGGTTCGCCGCCCCCCGAAGGCCGCTGGACGAGCGGCCCGTCGCTCGACGGCAAGGGCACGTTCGGCGTGTTCCAGAACAAGCCGATGGGCGAGGAGCCGGTCCTCGGCCCGGCAAGGCCGGACAGCGCCGCACAGACCCAGCAGATGGGCTGAGCGATGGGCGGGCGGAGCCGGAGGCTCCGCCCGCGATCCATCCCATCCGGATTTTTGCAGGAAGGCGGCGCTTCGAGCGCCGGAGGAGTTTCGGCATGAGCGCACACAGGCCCCTGAACCAGCAGGTGATCGTCGTCACCGGCGCGTCGAGCGGGATCGGCCTCGCCACTGCGCGCGCCGCCGCGTCGCGCGGGGCTCGGGTCGTCCTCGCGGCGCGGAACGTCGAGGCGCTCGCCGAGCTACAATCCGAGATCGCGCGGGAGGGCGGGCGAGCCGAGATCGTGCGCGCGGATGTGAGCGACCGGGCGCAGGTCGAGGCCGTGGCGGAGCGGGCGGTCTCGTGCTTCGGGCGCATCGACACCTGGGTCAACAACGCCGGCCTGTCGATCTTCGGGCGCCTCGAGGAAGTCAACGACGACGATAGCCGCAGGCTGTTCGAGACGAACTTCTGGGGCGTCGTACACGGCTCTCTGGTCGCTCTGCCTCACCTCAAGCGGAGCGGGGGTGTCCTGATCAACCTCGGCAGCGTCGCCTCGGACCTCGCCTTCCCCCTGCAGGGCATGTACTGCGCGACGAAGCACGCGATCAAAGGCTTCACCGACGCCCTTCGGATCGAGCTGGAGGAGGAGGGCGCACCGGTCGCGGTGACGCTCATCAAGCCGGCGGCGATCGACACGCCCTTCCCGGAGAACGCGAAGAACTACACGGATCGGCAGCCGAAGCTGCCCCCGCCCGTCTACCGGACCGAGGAAGTGGCGGAGGCGATCGTCCACGCCGCCGTTCACCCGCAGCGCGACATCTACGTCGGGGGCGGCGGGCGCGTGATGAGCGCGGCTCAGAGCCTCGCGCCCCGCACCTTCGATCGAGTCGCCCGAACCATGGTCGCCCAGCAGCTTCGCGACGAGCCGGCCCACGACCGGGACGGGACGCTCTACAGGCCGGGTCAGGGTGGCCGCACGAGCGGCGATCATCCCGGCTACGTCATGCGCCGCAGCCTCTACACCCGCAGTGTGCTCCATCCCGTCACCGCGGCCGCCGTCGCGGCGGCCATCGGGCTCGCCGCGACGAGCCTGATCGGAAGCGGCCGGCGGCGGAGCTGAGGAGTTCGGCAACTCGGCGGGCGGCCAGTGCGTTGCAGGGATCCTGAAACGCATCCCGAACGGGAGACCCGCCATGCTCAACCGTCTTGCCGGCGCCGCCGGCCTTCTCGCCCTCTCCGCCGGCCTCGCTCTCGCGCAGGCGCCGGCCGCGACCGGCACCGCACCGCAGGCCAACCAGGCCAGCGGCGACCTGAAGGAGTTCCAGGTCGCCAAGCTCGCGAAGGTCGGCCTCGCGCAAGCCCTCGCCACCGCCGAGAGCCAGGGCGACAAGGGCCGGGCGATCGACGCCGATTTCGAGAAGGCCGACGGTAAGAACCCGGCGCATTACAGCATCAAGGTCGTCTACCCAGACGGCAAGCTGATCGAGTACGGCATCGATGCGGATAGCGGCGCCGTCTACAAGAGCGAGAATCAGCCGATCGAGCGCTACTTCACCCGCCTGAAGACCGCCGACTTCCAGAACGCCAAGACCTCGCTCAAGGACGCGCTCGCCATCGCCGAGCAGAAGGCCGGCGGCGGCAAGGCCTACGAGGCGGAGGTCGAGCGCGACGGACAATCCGTGCAGTACGAGATCTCCGTCGCACTCGCGGACCGGTCCCAGGAGGTCAAGGTCGGGCCGGACGGCAAGGTGATCGGGAACTGAGTTGGGGTCCGAGCCGGAGTAACGACACAGATCGGGGAGGGCCGGTTCGCCGCGGGACGGACCGGCCCACTCGCTTCGGGGCCCTGCCGGGAGCGCATACCACTCATGGTAGTGCGGTCCTGTTGCCGCACCCGAAGCCAAGCTATGCTGTTCGCTAAGGCAGATTACGGTCGCGCGTTGAGCAATCCCTTCATCCGCAAGCTGGAGCATGCAGGCTTGCTGTCGGCGGAGGAACGGCAGGCCCTCGCGTCGCTCTCCCAGAACGCCCGCGCGCTCGCCGCGCGTCAGGAGTTCCCGTCCGACGGCGAATTCGAGCGCATCTACATCGTGATGAGCGGTCTCGCCTGCCGCTACAAGACGCTTCTCGACGGCACGCGGCGCATCGTCTCCTT
Source organism: Methylobacterium segetis (assembly GCF_004348265.1). GTDB lineage: Bacteria > Pseudomonadota > Alphaproteobacteria > Rhizobiales > Beijerinckiaceae > Methylobacterium > Methylobacterium segetis. The sequence continues at coordinate 35,488 of NZ_SMNT01000012.1, read as the reverse complement.
CGTCCTGCCGGGTGACCTCTGCCGCGTTCCGCCACGCAGCAGCCGAGCCACGGAATGGCGGGTGTCCGCGCTCACGCGCACATCCGTCGTCGACGTGTCACGGACTGCACTGCAGGACGCGATGGCACGGCATCCCGGGATCAACCGCGCCCTCTGGTGGCTCGCCCTGGTCGAACTCAACCGCTCCCGCGAGTGGCTCGTCAACGACAGCCGCCCGGCCGTGCAGCGTCTCGCGCACCTGCTCTGCGAGTTGCTCACCTGCCTCAGGGCCGTCGGGCTCGTCGACGGGTCGGGCTGCGAGTTCAACCTCTCGCAAGTCGACCTCGCGGACGCCCTCGGCGTGTCGCACGTCCACATCAACCGGGTCCTGCAGACGCTGCGCAAGGAGGAGTTGATCGTGTGGCAGCGCCACCGGCTACTCGTGCCGGACATGGAGCGGCTGCGGGACTTTGCGGGGTTCGATCCGGCCTATCTCGACCTCGAGGGCCTGTCGGCGTCCTCGGACCCGGTGCCGGCCGGGGACTAGGTCGCCCGCCGGCTCACTCGATATGCGTGCCCCGTCGCCTCAGGCGGTCCGGGCCTCGAGCTTGTTCACGCCGAGCGCGAGCAGCGTCGCGATGGCACCCGACAGCAGATACAGCCCGACGCAGGCCAGCCCGTAGCGGCTGGACAGGCTGAGCACCACGAGCGGCGCGAAGCCGGCACCGACCACCCAGGCGAGATCCGAGCTCAGCGCCGAACCGGTGTAGCGGTAGCGCGTCCCGAAATTCGAGGAGACGGCGCCCGCCGTCTGCCCGTAGGACAGGCCGAGCAGCCCGAAGCCCACCACCACGTAGACCGTCTGTCCCGCCATGCTGTCGCCGAACAGGAGGGGCGCCAGGATGCTGCCGAGTGCGAAGAGCGCGATCAGGCCAGCGCAGATCGCAAGCATGGTCCTGCGCCCGATCTGGTCCGCCATCAGGCCGGATGCCAGGATCGCGCCCGCGGCCATGGTCGCACCGGCGAACTGAACCATCAGGAACTCGCCCGCCGAGCGCTGGGTGAACAGCGTGATCCAGCTGATCGGGAAGATCGTGACGAGGTGGAAGAGCGCGAAGCTCGCCAGCGGCACGAAGGCGGCGATGAGGACGTGCCGCCAATGCACCCGCAGCAATTCCAGGACGGGCACCGGCTCCAGCTCCTGCGTCTGGAGAAGGTTGACGAACTCGTCCGTGGCGACGAGGCGCAGCCGCGCGAACAGGGCGACCACGTTCACCGCGAAGGCGACGTAGAACGGGTAGCGCCAACCCCAATCGAGGAAGTCCTCGGGCGTCAGGTTGGCCAGGAAGAACGAGAACAGCGCGCTCGCCAGCATGAAGCCGAGGGGGGCCCCGAGCTGCGGCATGGCCGCGTACCAGCCGCGGCGGTTCTCCGGCGCGTTCAGCGCCAGCAGCGACGCGAGGCCGTCCCAGGCGCCGCCGAGCGCGAGCCCCTGGCCGATCCGGAAGGCGGCGAGCAGAACGATCGCCGTCTTCCCGAGATGGTCGTAGCTCGGCAGGAAGCTGATCGCGGCGGTCGACGAGCCCAGCAGGAAGAGCGCGATCGTCAGCTTCACGCCGCGCCCGTAGCGCTGATCCACCTCCATGAAGGCGATGGACCCAATCGGGCGCGCCACGAAGGCGAGGGCGAAGATGCCGAAGGCGTAGAGGGTGCCGGTGAGCGGCTCGGCGAAGGGGAAGAACACCTTCGGGAAGATGAGCACCGAGGCGATGCCGAACACGAAGAAGTCGAAGAACTCCGACGTGCGGCCGATGATGACGCCCATCGCGATCTCGCTCGGGTCGACCTTGTGGTCGGTCGAGACGAGGCGGGCATCGCGCTCGAGCGGGTCGGATGCGGGCAGGGCGTAGTCTGAGTTCATCGTCGGCAGGTCGCTCTCTGAAGCGACGGAAACGGGCCGCCGTTTCCGGAAACGGGAATTATGGCGCGTGCGCACCGCAGGATCACGGCGGCGCGGCGACGCGCCCTCATGCATCCGTTCGGCCGGAGGAACATATCCGGTCCGGTCAACCCTGCCATGCCTGCGGCGCCCACAGGTGAGACATCGGTGCACTTGCCATACCGACATGGTGCAGCGCAGTAAAGCCGCGTGATTCCCGGGGTGCGTTCCGACGCGCCGCGTCCGGGTCCAGAAGTGCCGTCCCGGCCCACCATCGATACGATCTGATGCGTCTCAGACAGCTTCGCGCCCTCGCGCTGGTCCCCCTGCTCGGCCTGCTGGCGGGCTGCAACATGGTCGTGATGCAGCCGTCCGGCGACATCGCCGTCCGGCAGCGCGACCTCGTCATCGCCTCGACGGGGCTGATGCTGCTTATCATCCTGCCGGTGATCGCGCTGACGCTCTTCTTCGCGTGGCGGTACCGCGCGTCGAACACACAGGCCACCTACGATCCCGACTGGCACCACTCCACCCAGCTCGAGGTCGTGATCTGGGCCGCGCCGCTGGTGATCATCATCGCGCTCGGCGCGCTCACCTGGATCAGCACCCACACGCTCGATCCCTACCGGCCCCTGTCCCGGCTCGACGCGTCGCGGCCGCTGCCGGCGGACGTGAAGCCCGTCACGGTCGAGGTCGTCGCCCTCGATTGGAAGTGGCTGTTCTTCTATCCCGACCAGGGCATCGCGACCGTGAACGAGCTCGCGGCCCCCGTCGACGTGCCGATCAACTTCAAGATCACCTCGGCCTCGATCATGAACTCGTTCTACATTCCGGCTCTGGCGGGCCAGATCTACGCCATGGCCGGCATGGAGACGAAGCTGCACGCGGTGATCAACAAGGCCGGCACCTACGAGGGCTTCTCGGCCAATTACAGCGGCTCCGGCTTCTCCCGGATGAACTTCAAGTTCCACGGGCTCGATAAGGACGGCTTCGACCAGTGGGTCGCCAAGGTGAAGGCCGACGGCAAGACCCTGACCCGCGAGGCCTACCTGAAGCTCGAGAAGCCGAGCGAGCAGGAGCCGGTTCAGTACTTCGCGTCCTCCGACCAGGGTCTCTACAGCGCGATCCTCAACATGTGCGCGGTGCCCGGCAAGATGTGCATGAGCGAGATGATGCACATCGACGCGATGGGGGGCGCCGGGAAGGAGAGCCACCACAACCGGGAGCGGCTGGAATACGACAACCGCCATGCCGTCTCGGGCGAGGAGGGCGATGCCGCCACCGTCCCCGCCTCCGGGCGCCCCGCCAAGGGCGATGTGCAGCCGCAGGGCATGAAGCCCGACGCGCAGGACCCCGCCGTCAAGGGCCGCGGCGAGGCTCCCGATGCAGGCCACGACCATTCCGGGCACCAGCACGGCACCCCGGCGCCCGCGCAACTGAACCACTGAGCCGGCGCCTCGACGGCCGCCGCACCCCGCCAACGAGCGAAAACCCATGTTCTCGAATCTGGATCTCCAGAAACTGATCTTCGGGCGCCTGACACTCGAAGCGATTCCCTATCACGAGCCGATCCTGATCATCACCTTCATCGGCGTCGTCCTCGGCGGCGTCGCGGTGCTCGGCGCGATCACCTATTTCCGCTTCTGGGGCACCCTCTGGCGCGACTGGATCACGAGCGTCGATCACAAGAAGATCGGCATCATGTACGTGATCCTGGCGCTCGTCATGCTGCTGCGCGGCTTCGCGGACGCGCTCATGATGCGGGCCCAGCAGGCGATGGCCTTCGGCGCCAACGAGGGCTACCTGCCGCCGCACCACTACGATCAGATCTTCACCGCCCACGGCGTGATCATGATCTTCTTCTTCGCCATGCCGCTCGTGACGGGGCTGATGAACTTCGTCGTGCCGCTGCAGATCGGCGCCCGCGACGTCGCCTTCCCGTTCCTAAACAATTTCAGCTTCTGGATGACGGTCAGCGGCGCGGTAACCGTGATGGCCTCGCTCTTCGTCGGCGAGTTCGCCCGCACCGGCTGGCTCGCCTATCCGCCGCTCTCCGGCCCGGCGGCGAGCCCCGGCGTCGGCGTCGACTACTACATCTGGGCGCTGCAGATCGCCGGCATCGGCACCCTGCTCTCCGGCATCAACCTCATCGCCACCATCGTGAAGATGCGGGCGCCCGGCATGACCATGATGAAGATGCCGGTCTTCACCTGGACCGCGCTGTGCACCAACGTGCTCATCGTCGCCGCCTTCCCGATCCTGACCGCCGTCCTCGCGCTGCTGTCGCTCGACCGCTACGTCGGCACGCACTTCTTCTCGAACGACCTCGGCGGCAACCCGATGATGTACGTCAACCTCATCTGGATCTGGGGTCATCCGGAGGTCTACATCCTCATCCTGCCCGCCTTCGGCATCTTCTCGGAGGTCGTCTCGACCTATTCGGGCAAGCGCCTGTTCGGCTATGCCTCGATGGTCTACGCCACGGTCGTCATCACGATCCTGTCCTACCTCGTCTGGCTGCACCACTTCTTCACGATGGGGTCGGGCGCGTCGGTGAACTCGTTCTTCGGGATCACGACGATGATCATCTCGATCCCGACGGGCGCCAAGATCTTCAACTGGCTGTTCACGATGTACCGCGGGCGGATCCGCTTCGAGGTGCCGATGCTCTGGACGGTCGGCTTCATGGTGACCTTCGTCGTCGGCGGCATGACCGGCGTGCTCCTCGCCGTGCCCCCGGCCGACTTCGTGCTCCACAATTCGCTGTTCCTGATCGCCCACTTCCACAACGTGATCATCGGCGGCGTGGTGTTCGGCCTGCTCGCGGGCATCACCTACTGGTTCCCGAAGGCATTCGGCTTCAAGCTCGACCCGGTCTGGGGGAAGATGTCCTTCTGGTTCTGGCTCACCGGCTTCTGGGTCGCCTTCATGCCCCTCTACATCCTGGGCCTGATGGGGGTGACGCGGCGCCTGCAGCACTTCGATGACCCGTCCCTGCAGATCTGGTTCGTGATCGCGGCCTTCGGCGCCTTCCTGATCCTGCTCGGCATCCTCTCCTTCGGGATCCAGCTCGTCGTGAGCGTCCTCCGGCGCGAGGAACTGCGCGACCTGACGGGCGACCCGTGGAACGGCCGCACGCTCGAATGGTCCACCTCCTCGCCGCCGCCGGACTACAACTTCGCCTTCACGCCCGTGATCCACGATCACGACGCGTGGTGGGACATGAAGAAGCGCGGCTACGACCGGCCGCTGCAGGGATTCCGTGCGATCCACATGCCGAGGAACACCGGCACCGGCTTCATCCTCGGCGTGCTCAGCATCGCCTTCTCGTTCGCGATGATCTGGTACGTCTGGTGGCTCGCGGCGCTGGCCTTCCTGGCGATGTTCGTCGTGACGGTCGGCCACACCTTCAACTACGACCGCGACTTCCACATTCCGGCCGACGACGTCGTCCGGGCCGAGGGCGCGCGCACCGCGCTGATCTCCGGACGGGCCTGAGCCATGGCGACCCTCGCATCCAAGACCCAGGGCCTCGCCGAGACGCCGAGCTTCCACCTGGAGGAGGACCACCATCCAGAAGGCAGCACCATGCTGGGCTTCTGGATCTACCTGATGAGCGACTGCCTCATCTTCGCGGTCCTGTTCGCCACCTACGCCGTGCTCGGCCGCAATTACGCGGCCGGGCCTTCGCCGAAGGACCTGTTCGAGCTGCCGCTCGTGGCTCTCAACACGTCCATGCTGCTCCTCTCCTCCATCACCTACGGCTTTGCCATGCTGGAGATGCAGCGGGACCGGCAGGCCGCCACGCTCGGCTGGCTCGCGGTCACGGGCCTGTTCGGCCTCGGCTTCGTCGGCATCGAGCTCTACGAATTCGCCCACCTGATCCATGAGGGCGCGACGCCCCAGCGCAGCGGCTTCCTCTCCGCCTTCTTCACCCTGGTCGGCACGCACGGCCTGCACGTGAGCCTCGGCATCATCTGGCTCGTCGTGCTGATGATCCAGGTGCGCCAGCGCGGGCTCATCGCCGAGAATCAGCGCCGGCTGATGTGCCTGTCGATGTTCTGGCACTTCCTCGACGTGATCTGGATCGGCGTCTTCACCTTCGTGTACCTGATGGGAGTGCTGCAATGAGCGCCAGCGCCAACTCGCACACCTCCGGCGCGCACGGGGCCGGCCACGGTCACGACCACGGCCATGCCGGCGGCGGCAGCCACGCCACCTTCCGCGGCTACATGACCGGGTTCGTCCTGTCCGTCATTCTCACCGCGATCCCGTTCTGGCTGGTGATGGCGGACGTGCTCGGCGACAACCGCACCACGAGCCTCGTGATCATGGCCTTTGCCGTGGTTCAGATCATCGTGCACATGATCTACTTCCTGCACATGGACACGAAGTCGGAAGGCGGCTGGACCTTCCTGGCGCTGATCTTCACGCTGACACTCGTCGTGATCACGCTGATCGCCTCGCTGTGGGTGATGTATCACCTCAACGCCAACATGATGCCGATGTCGGGCCACGACATGCAGCATCACATGCCGGCCGCGCCCTCCCGCTGACGGGCAGGGCCGTTTCGCGGAGCGCCCATTCGTGAGCGCGCCGAAAGCGGCGCCTCCCCGCCCGACCGGCCGTTTCCTCGGCCTGGTCGGGATCGCGGCGCTCGCCGCCTTCGCAATCCTCGTCGGGCTCGGCACCTGGCAGGTGCAGCGACGGACCTGGAAGCTCGACCTGATCGCCCGGGTCGATGCACGGATCCACGCGGCACCGGCCGCGCCGCCGGCCCGGGAGGCCTGGGCCGCGATCGGAACGGACGACGCCTATCGGCGCCTGCGCGTGCGCGGTCGCTTCCAGCACGACCGGGAGACGCTGGTTCAGGCCGTGACCGAGCTCGGCGGCGGCTTCTGGGTGCTCACCCCCCTCGAGACGCCCGACGGCGACCGGTTCCTGATCAATCGCGGGTTCGTGCCGCCCGAGCGCAGGGACGCCGCCACGCGGGCGCAGAGCCAGATCCCCAGCGAGACGACCGTGACGGGGCTGCTGCGCCTCAGCGAGCCCGGTGGCGCCTTCCTGCGCAGCAACGATCCGGCGGGCGGGCGCTGGTTCTCACGCGACGTCGCAGCGATCGCGCAGGCGCGCGGATTGGGGGACGTCGCGCCGTTCTTCATCGATGCGGATGCGAGCGCCAATCCCGGCGGCCTACCGGTCGGAGGCCTGACGACCATCGCCTTCCGGAACGATCACCTCGTCTACGCGCTCACGTGGTACGCCCTGGCCCTGATGGTCGCCGCGGGCACGGCCTACCTGTTCCGCGACGCCCTGCGCCGTCCGCGGCGCGCCTGACGCACCTGCGCGGCCTCAGCTGGGCAGGGCAGGGCCGGAGCGGGCGCGCCGTGCGCCGCTCTGGAGCGGGCGGCGCTCGCGTTCGCCTGCGAGGAGACCGAGCCGGTGCACGAAGGGGGGGATGTCCGGCCGCGGGTCCGTCCATCCGTGCCTCAGCGGGTGCCCCGATGAAGGGCGGCCACGTTGCGCGGCCGGCGCCCGATCCTGCGCGACCGCTGCGACGGGCTCAAGGGGCAGGGCGGCGGCATCCGAACGGGACAGGCAGGAGAGCACCGAGGGCGACAGGATCGTGCCGCCATCGGTCGTGATCCAGGGCATGCCCGTGTCGTCCTCCAGAACGGCGAAGGCCTCCTCCAGGGCTTGGCGGAGCGTCTCGATCTCCCGCGGCTCGACAGCCTTCGTCTCGACCCCATGCGGCCACAGCGTCAGCAGCGCGGGCCGCTCCAGTTCCTCGTCGCTTATCGTGAGCCCCGTCACCAGCGCCTCCGGGAGCGTCCAGCCTGCGTCGCGGAGGTGCTGCAGCATGCATCGTGCCAGTTCGATCCCCGGCCGGCCGTTCCTCGCGCGATCGCGCCTGCTTCGCCCGAGCGGAAAAGGCGATGAAAGGTCGTCGGAGCGGAGCGCGCCGGGACCGCGGCTGCGCAGTCCGGTGCGTGATTGACTCGCTCGATGTCGATGAAGGCCGCACGTTTCGCGAGGTGACAGACACCTCGAGACCTATCCGTGCGGAGAATGGCGCGCCCGAAAGGATTCGAACCTCTGACCCCCAGATTCGTAGTCTGGTGCTCTATCCAGCTGAGCTACGGGCGCGCTGTCGACGCGGCGGCGTTGTTGGCCGGGCCGGTCGAGGGCGGTGTTTAGTGGGTCGTTCCGGGCTTGGCAAGCCCTTCCGACGGCCGAGTTTCCGTGGCCCCGCCGTGCATCCCCTGGCGCCTGCCAAGTTCGGCTCGGCCGCCGCAATCCAGTCCGGTTCGGTGGCGGCTTCGGCGGCGAGACCCCGCTCTCGGGGCGGGAATTCGACGTTTGCGGACGCACGCCGCCGCGCATGAACAAAATCTGGGCTTCAGATGACCGCGGGGGCACTGGAAATTTGGGCTCGGACCCGCATTATCTCACAAGCTCTGTGGAAGAATGCTGCAGGTACCTAGGCGGTTCGGCCTCGGTATCATGCTATGCAGGGCCCCGGCTGGAATGCGCCGCCACGCACCCCCGCCGGTGAGGCTTGGGTGGACAGCATGGTGGGTATGGTGAACGCTCCGAATGACAGTGCGGGCGCCCTCTGGGATCCGCTCCTGCTCGACAACCAGCTCTGCTACGCTCTCTACGCGGCCGCGCACCGCATGACGAAATCCTATCGTCCACTCTTGGAGCGGCTCGGCCTCACCTACCCGCAATACCTCGTGCTGCTCGTGCTGTGGGAAACGGAGGGGGTCACCGTCTCCGAGATCGGCCGTCGCCTGCGCCTGGATTCCGGCACCCTGACCCCGGTCCTGAAGCGGCTCGAGAGCGCGGGCCTCCTCGTGCGCAACCGGCGCCAGAGCGACGAGCGGGAGGTCGAGATCGGGCTCACCCCGCAGGGGCGCTCGCTGCGGGCCGAGGCGGTGCACGTCCGCCAATCCGTGATGTGCCAGCTCAATCTGAGCGAGCCGGAGATCCAGGCGATGCGCGCCGATCTCAACCATCTGATCGAGAACCTCTCCGCGCACGGCTGATGCCTGTGCCCGTGGCGCGCGTAGCCGGGCCGCGGCCTGAGGGCCCGTCCCAGCCCGCCGCACTCCGAAAATTTTGTTTGCCGGTTAACTTGGTGCTTGAGACACGCCGAGCTTCGCGCATATGGCGGGAGTGGCGAAGGCGTCAGGTCGCGTGCGGTCGTCGCGCTCGCTCCCGCATCGACGCCCACTCACGCACCCGTTTTCCCTGGAGGTCTCGGATCATCAAACCGTCAGGATCCCCGCTCCCGTCACGTGACGCGCCCCCTGCCGCGTGCGGGATTGTCGGCGCGTGCTCGCGCGCGGGCAGGTCATGACGACGATCCCCCACGACGCCGAGCGTCCGACCCAGCGCCAGGTCGGCGCGCTGCCGTTCCGCAAGGCGGCCGATGGCAGCTACGCGGTGATGCTCGTCACCTCGCGCGAGAGCCGGCGCTGGGTCATCCCGAAGGGCTGGCCGATGAAGGGGCGCAAGCCCTTCGAGGCGGCGGCCCGCGAGGCCTACGAGGAGGCCGGCATCATCGGGAACGTCGGCAAGCGGCCGCTTGGATTCTACATCTACGAGAAGCGGCTGAAGAACCGGGACTCCGTGCTCTGCCAAGTGAAGGTGTTCCCGCTCGAGGTGCGCAAGCAGCTCAAGCGCTGGCCGGAGCAGAGCGAGCGCGAGCAGCGCTGGTTCGCGCCCTCGGAAGCGGCGGATGCGGTGGCGGAGCCCGGCCTCGCCGCCATCATCCGGGCCGCCCTGAAGCGCGAGGACGCATCGCGGGGCTGAGGATTGCGGAGCGCGCCACCGCGAAGATCGGCGCCCGCCGCGATTCCGCCGATTGCCAAGCCGGCCGCGATCCGCTAATGCCGCTCGCGGTCGGACGGGAACGCGCCAGCGTGACCCGCCACACCGCTCGCTGCGGTAGCTCAGTGGTAGAGCACCTCATTGGTAATGAGGAGGTCGAGAGTTCAATCCTCTCTCGCAGCACCAGCCCAACCCCTCCGCTTAACCTGACGCTTCGACGGTCGAAGGAGTGGCGCGCGCAAGGCGCGGCGATTTCTCTGCCGCACGGCCGATTTCAAGCGGAACCTTTCGCGACATTCGCATGGAGCGGCTCGCGTCGTTCCGGGCGCGAATACCCAAGATTGCATAGGCGAGAATGAACAACTCGCCCCATCGGGCGTTCGAATCCTTGGAAACAACCAAGGGAAGAGACATCCAATGACCACCAAGACGATCGCGCTCGCCGCCGCCATGGCCCTCTCGCTGACGGGTGCCGCCTGGGCGCAGACCGCTGCCGGCGGCGGAAGCGCCGAGGGCAACATGAACAGCCCGGGCAGCGTGAAGAGCAACAGCGAGAAGAGCATGGAGCGCGCGACCGGCTCCGCGACCGGCGGCACCGGGGGCGGGGCCGGGGCCGGGGCCACCACGGGCAGCACGGTCGGGGCGGGCAGCCCGCAGAGCGGCGGCACGGCCAAGAGCTCCGGCGGCGCCGAGGGTGGCACCTCGGTCGGCCGGCGCTGAGCGGCCGCGGAACGCGTGTAAGATTCGACGACGAGGGCCGGCATCGCCGGCCCTTTTTCGTGGTGCCGCGCCACGGGGCCCGGGAGGAACACCTCCTTCGCGGCCTCGGTTGGCCCCTGGAGAAGGAGTGTCGCGATGCTGAGACCGCTGCCGACTGCCCTGCTGCTGCTGTTCATCAGCGCCCGCGAGGCCCTCGCCCAGGCGACCTCGCCGGCGCCGCCGATCCCCGAGAGCAAGCCGGCCACGGCGAGCCCGCAGCCGCAGGACGTCGATCTCAACTGGCTCTGGCTCGTCCTGCTGCTGGTGGGGCTGTCGGCCGCGCTCTATCTCTACATGCGCCGGCGCCGGCCGCCGGTCGGCCGATAGCCGGGCATCGGCCCGGTCGCGCCGGGACACGGCTGTCCGCGACGGGAGGGGGAGGCCGATGCCGTCGATCTTCGAGGCCCACAGCTTCGCCATCACGGCGCATGCCGGGCAGATCGACAAGGGCGGCCAGCCCTATATCCGGCATCTCGAGCGCGTCGCCAACGCCGCCGTGAAGCGGGCCGGGCACGCCCGTGCGGTCGACCGCCTCGCCATCGACCCGATGGAGGTGATGCAGGCCGCGATCCTCCACGACGTTCTGGAGGACACGCCCAGGACCGAGGCCGACCTCTCGGCGGCGGGCTTCTCGGCGCCCGTCATCGCCACCGTGAAGATCCTGACGAAGCCGGTGCAGCGCACGCCCTATCCGGAGCGCACGGCCGCGGTGATCGCGAGCGGCAGCCTCGCCGCGATCCTGATCAAGATGTCCGACAACGAGGACAACCTCTCCCCCGACCGCACGCTGCCCGAGGGCGGCTTCCTGCGCGAGCGCTACGAGACCTCCTTCGCCGCGCTGCGGGCGGCGGCCGCCTCGCTCGGCTACACCGGCGGCTGAGGCGCGGGGCGGCCTCAGCGCGGCGGGTAGGTGTGCTCGTCGGCCGGGAAGCGGCCGCTGCGGACCTCCTCCGCATAGGCCTCGACGGCCGCCTCGATCTGCGTGCGCAGCGAGCCGAACGCCTTCACGAATTTCGGTGCGCGGTCGCTCAGGCCGAGCATGTCCTCGAGCACGAGGATCTGCCCGTCGCAGGCGGCGGTGGCCCCGATGCCGATCGTCGCCGCCGTGACGGTGTCGGCCGCCGCGATCACCCGGGCAACCGGCTCGACGATGCCCTCCAGCACGATCGCGAAGGCGCCGGCCTCGCTGATGGCGCGGGCATCCTCTAGGAGACGCGCCTCGTCGCCGGGGCCGCGCCCCTGCACGCGGAAGCCGCCCATCGTGTTCACCGATTGGGGGGTGAGGCCGATATGCCCCATCACGGGGATGCCGCGCTTCGTCAGGAAGGCCACGGTGTCGGCGAAATGCGCGCCCCCCTCCATCTTGATCGCGCCGGCACCGGTCTCCTTGAGCACGCGGGCCGCGTTGAGGAAGGCCTGCTCCGGGCTCGCCTCGTAGGAGCCGAAGGGCATGTCGACCACGACCAGCGCCTTCGCGGTGCCTCGCATCACCGCCTGCGCCTGCAGGATCATCATCTCGAGGGTGACGGGCAGAGTCGATTCGAGCCCGTGCATCACCATGCCGAGGGAATCGCCCACGAGGATCACGTCGCAATGCCGGTCGAGGATGCTGGCCGTATGGGCGTGGTAGGCGGTCAGCGCGATGATCTTGCGGCCCGCGGCCTTGAACTTCGCAAGGTCGACGGCGCGGACGCGGCGGGACTGCACCATCTGGGACATCGACTCAGGACCCTCGTTCACGCAGGCCGGGGCGGCGCAGCCGGCCGGACCTGTCCGGAAGATGGCCGCCCGCATCCCGTCGCGCGCTTATACAGCGCGCGGCGCCGGAAATCCTGCCGGAATGGGGCTGCACGGTGCGGACGGTGACAGACGTCGCGCGGGATCAAGCAGGGGAGGGGGAGGCGAGGCGAAGGCAGCCCGGGAGTGCCTGCGGCGATGTTTGCGGGGACGGCGTTTCGCCTGTCGTCCCGCTGCCCTTTGCGGGCGTTTCCTCCCAAGACGTCGGGCCGCTCCCGGGCGCTGCCTTTTTTCTGCCACAACCGAGGCAGTGTCAATCGGATCGAGCGCGGGCGGCCGGTCCAATGGCCTGATTTTTTGCGCGAAAGCGCCCGAGCCCGGCCTCTGGGCCGGCGCGTTCAGTACCGCGTGGTCAAGGCGTTGAGCCAGGCCGGGGAGGCCTCGACGAGGGTGGCCTCGGCGCGCTTGTCGAGCCCGGCGAGGATCGCGGCGCCCGCCAGGATCAGGAGAAGGCCGAGCGCGATCTTGAGGCCGTGCCCGGCCTGCAGGAGCCGGGAGCGCCACCCGGCCAGCACCTCGCGCGAGAGGAGGCCGAGCAGGAGGAGGGGGAGGGCGGCGCCGATCCCGAACAGCGTCATCGTGGCGGCCACCTGGGGCAGGTCGCGGCCCTGCGCCGCCAGGAGCGAGGCGGCGCCCAGCGTCGGGCCCACGCAGGGGCTCCAGACCGCGCCGAGCAGCAGGCCGAGACCGAACTGCCCACCGAGCCCTGCCGTTGAGAAGCCGCCGAAGCGCGCATCCGTCCAGTTGCTGAGCGGGCCGCCCGCGGCCGCGATCCGCGTCTGCAGCGTGGGAAGCAGGAGAACGAGGCCGAGCGCCAGCATCAGGCTCGCGGCAACCTTGCGGAACAGCTCCCCGTCGAGGCCGGCCGCGAAACCGATCGTGGCCACGAAGAGGCCGATCGCGACGAAGGAGAGCGTGAGACCGGCGGCGAGCGCCGCAGGCCCGAGGCGATGCTCGGAGGACGCCGCGCCGAGGACGAGTGGCAGCAGCGGCAGCACGCAGGGCGAGAGCACGGTCAGGCATCCCGCGAGGAAGGCGAGGGCGAGGCTTCCGGGCATGGCCGGAGATGTCCCGTGATCGGCGCGAGGACCTAGAGCATCTTCTCCAAGAGGGACTCGATCCATTCCGGCTGGGTCTCGCCGACGGAGCGCCCGACCTCGGTCGCGCCCTTGAAGGCGATGAGCGTGCTCTGCTGGCGCGCATCGAAGCGCCGCATCAGGTCCTTCTGCGTGTCGAAATCGATCTCGAAGATTTCGAGCCCCTTACAGCGCGGATCCTCGGCGAGCTTGGCGAGGATCGGCTTCTGTGTGCGGCAGATCGGGCACCAGGGCGCGGCGACGGCGATGAGGATCGGGCGCCCCCCTTCCTGCGCGGCGGCGAAGGCCTCAGCCGAGAAGGGCCGCCCCGGCGCGGCGCGACCCTCGTTCGGGGCCAGCGCGAGCACGGCCACGGCTCCGAGGGCGAGAAGGGCACGTCGCGTCGTCGTCATCGGGATCTCTGCGGTGCGGGTTCGAGATCGTCGGCTCAGCGTTGCGGGGCGGTGGAGCGGGCCGCCCAGGCCGGGTCCTGGCGGACCACGCTCGTGTCGTGCCTCTCCTGCCAGCCTTCGACGCCCTCGGGCAGCCAGTATATCCGGGTGTAGCCCTTCGCGACGAGGCGCTTGGCCGCGTTCCAGCTGCCCCAGCATTCGGGATGGCAGAAGGTGACGACGGGCTTGCCCCTGTCGCCGCCGGTCAGGTCCTCGACGCGGCGGTAGAACAGGGTCTCCTCGTCCGGCGGCAGGGGCGCCGCGCCGGCATTCGGCAGCCAGGTCGCGCCCGGGATCGAGCGGTGGGCGGGGAGCCAGGGCCGCCCGGCCGGGAAGCCGTCGGGCTTTCGGTCCATGATCGCGACGTCGAGGAGCACGGGCTTCTCGGGCAGCAGCGCATCCAGCGCGCCGACATCGATCACCGTCGCCCCCTTCAGCGTCGCCGGCGTGTAGCCGTGCTGCGGCCCGGTCCAGAGCTCGGCGGGCTCCGGCACGTCGACGGGCGAATCCGCCGGCGCCGCGGCGAGGAGCGCGGCGAGGGCGAACAGGGCGGCCCCGAGGCGCGGGGCGAGGGCGGGTCGCGGCGGGTTCGGCACGCGCGGCCTCAATTGCTCGGCGAGGGCGCGGTGAAGCTGTGCTGCCACTGGCCGCCCTGGTTGTCGGTCGCGGCCACCTTGATCGGCCCGTTGCCCTTCGGCACGAAGGCGAAGTTGATCACCGGGTTCGACGAGATCGAGATGTCGCCGTCCATGGTGAAGACGTTCGCGTCGCCGTAGCTGACGGTCACCTTGTTGATGTAGCGGGCCGGGGTGTAGTCGCGCGTCACTTGGTTCATCTGCATGCCCGAGAAGTTCGGGTGGCGGATCATCAGGGTCGCCTCGACGGGCTTGCCGCTCTGCGCGTCGCCCGAGAACTTCATCTTCATGTCGCCCATGCCGCGCATGGCCTCCTCGTCGCTCATGCCCATCGGGGCCGAGCAGCCGCCGGACGCCTTCACGAATTTCTGCGCCTCGAAGAGCTTGCCCTCCGTGGTCTCGGCGACCGCGTGGACGTTCGTGTAGTTGTTGATGCGCACGCGCAGCTTCAGCTCGCCCGGATCGGCGGCGGGGCCGAAGGTGAAGTGGGCGGCGTAGGGCGACGGATTGTCGTCGATGATGAAATGGACGCCCTTGATCTTGTCCTTCTCGGGCATGGTTAGCGTGATCGGCACGAGCGCCGCGTCCATCGCCCGGGCCGGAGCGTCGACCTTGATCAGCGTGTCGGTCGGCTCGATCTTGCGGTCGCCGAAGATCGAGGTTGCGATCTCGGTCCAGCGGGCCTGACGCTCGGTATCGGAATCCGAGGCGCCGGCCGCGAGGCCCGGCACGGGGGCGAGCGCCGCCGCGAGGGCGGTGGACAGGGCGAGCCCGAGGGCGAGCGGGTGACGAGTCTTCATGGCGTTTCTCCTCACCGGAGGATGTGGCTCCGGGCCTATTCCCACTCAAGTTCCTTGTAGGCCTGCGTCACGTTGCGGCCGTTGTAGCTGTCGAACAAGAGCCAGTGATCGCGCTCGGATTGCGCGACGCTCTGCACCGCCTTCTCGATCGGGACGTCCGAGGCGATGGCCCGGCGCGTCTCGTCGCGCAGGGTGCCGAGATAGCGGGTGAGATCGGCGAGCGCCGGCGCGAGCTCGACGCTCGCCGGGCCGTGGCCGGGCACGGCCCGGGCCGCTCCCATCCCCTTCAACCGCTCGGCCTCCTTCAGCCAGCCGACGAGGCTGCCGTCGAGGGAGGGGATCCGGTTGACGAAGAGCAGGTCGGCCGGGAAGAGCAGCCCGCTGCCCGTATCGAGCATGGACAGGTCGCAATTCGTGTGCGCCGTGCCGTGCGCGGTGAGGCGCAGGGTCCGGTCGCCGAGGTCGATCTCCGCCCCGTCCGTCACCGCCTGCGTCGGGTAGACCACGCTGCCCGTCCGATCGGCTCCCAGAATCTCCGCGAGGCGCTGCCGGTAATACGCGCCGCGCGCCTCGAGGGCGCCGCGCAGGGCGGGGTGGCCGATGATGATCGGCTTGTCCTCCGCGAAGGCCGCCGCGCCGAAGCAGTGATCCGGGTGGACGTGCGTGAGCACGACGTGACGGATCAGCTTATCCGTGCGCTTCCGGATCTCGGCCCGCAGCCATTGCCCGTCCGCGAGGCTCCCGCCCGTCTCGGTGACGAGCACGCCGTCGCGCCCGACGATGAAGCCGATATTCGCGATGGCGTCGGCGTTCTCGGCCGTCGCCTCCTCGTGCAATCCGCACCGGACGAAGACGCCCGGCCCGACCTCGCGCATCTCGAAGGCTTCGGCCGCGGCGCGCCCGAGACTCGGCAGGCAGCAGAGGCAGAGCCCGCCGAACACGGCCTGCCGGCGCGAGAGGGAGCGCGTCACCGCCCGTGCCCCGATGAACCCGAGGTCCCGTGCCGTCCGGCGCGCGATTCCGCCGTCCTCGGCGTCATGCGGTTTCCTCCCGGTTCTTCTCCCAACCATTTAGTAGGTAGATTTCCGGGGGCGTCAATGGGATAACCGGCTCGTGATCACGGCTGCGGCCTCGGGACGTCGGGCATGAGAGACACGCGTGCAGAGCTTCTGGCCGAGGCCGAGACCCTCGTCCGGGGACGCGGCTATTCGGGTTTCAGCTATGCCGACCTCAGCGCGGCGGTGGGCATCCGCAAGGCGAGCATCCACCACCATTTCCGCACGAAGGAGGATCTCGGCTTCGCCCTGATGCAGGCTTACGAGGCGCGCTACGAGACGGCCCTCGACGCGATCCTGGCCGAGAACCCGGACGCAGTCGCCCGGATTGAAGCCTACGGGCGGCTCTATCTCGGCGGCGTCGAGCAGGGGCTCGGCTGCCTCTGCGCCGCCCTCGCCACCGAGGGCGAGGCGCTGCCCGCACGCCTGCGCGAGGCCGTGGTCACGTTCTTCGACCGGCACATCGCGTGGCTGGAGAGGGTGCTCCGCCAGGGCCAGGCCGAGGGCAGCGTGCGCGCCGGCCTCGACACCGCCGCCCAGGCCCGTTTCGTCATCTCGACCCTGGAGGGTGCGCTTCTGATGGAGCGGCTGC
The DNA here is from genome assembly GCF_004348265.1 of Methylobacterium segetis. Taxonomy (GTDB): domain Bacteria; phylum Pseudomonadota; class Alphaproteobacteria; order Rhizobiales; family Beijerinckiaceae; genus Methylobacterium; species Methylobacterium segetis. Next base: position 18,568 of record NZ_SMNT01000012.1, on the reverse strand, counting down.
TCGGCGGCCCGCCCGCCTTCTCGGCGACGCTCCGGGCCCTCTGCGCCAGCCTGCGCTGAGGCTCAGCCCGTCAATTCCGCGACGAAGCGCGCGTAGCCCCTGGCCCGCAGGTCGCAGGCCGGGCAGGTGCCGCAGCCATAGCCCCATTCGTGCCGCTCGCCGCGCTCGCCGAGATAGCAGGTGTGGCTCTCCTCGGCGATGAGGTCGACGAGCGCCCGGCCGCCGAGTTCGTCGGCGAGCTTCCAGGTCTGCGCCTTGTCGATCCACATCAGGGGCGTGTCGAGGACGAAGCGGCGCTCCATGCCGAGGTTGAGCGCCACCTGCATCGCCTTGATCGTGTCGTCCCGGCAATCGGGATAGCCCGAATAATCGGTCTCGCACATGCCGCCGACGATGTGGCGCAGGCCTCGCCGGTAGGCCAGCGCCGCCGCGAAGGTGAGGAAGACGAGGTTGCGGCCGGGAACGAAGGTGTTCGGCAGGCCGCCCGCTTCGAAGCCGATCTCGGTGTCGCGGGTCAGCGCCGTCTCGGAGACGGCGCCCAGGGCATCGAGGGCGAGCGTGTGGTCGGCACCGAGGCGGCGCGCCCAGGCCGGCTCGACTTGAGCGAGGCCGTCGCGCAGGCGCGCCCGGCAGGCGAGCTCGACGCGGTGGCGCTGGCCGTAATCGAAGCCCAGCGTCTCCACCCGGGGAAAGCGGTCCAGCGCCCAGGCCAGGCAGGTGGTCGAATCCTGCCCCCCCGAGAACAGAACCAGCGCCCCGTCGTCGGCCCTCGCATCCGCCATCGTGTCAGTCGCCCTCGTACTCCGCCCAGGACATCGGGGTCTCGCAGACCTTCACCCGCGACAATCCGGGCAGGCCGCCCTTGGTGCGATGCCAGATCCAGGCCGCGATATGCTCTGCCGTCGGGTTCTCCAGCCCCTCGATCTCGTTGAGGGTGTGGTGATCGAGGCGGGCAAGGATCGGCGCGAAGACGCGTTCCATGTCGTAGAAGTCGACGATCCAGCCCGTCCGCGGATCGACCTCGCCGCTCACCGTCAGCTCGACCCGGTAGGAATGCCCGTGCATCCGGTGGCAGCGGTGGGTCTCGGGCACGTTGGGCAGGCGGTGGGCCGCCTCGAAGGTGAAGGCCTGGGTGATCTTCATCGAACCATCTTCTGCGTGGTCCCGCGCGCCGTCCGGCGCGGTCAGGGTATGCCGATCATCTTGTGGGTCTGCACGGAGAGGCGCCAGCGCGCGTCCCCCCGGCAATAGGCCACCGCGTCCCGCGTATTCCCCGCGGCCTGCGGCCCGTCCATAGGCTGCAGCCAGCGATGGCGGAAGTCGAGGCCGACGAGGGCGGCCGGGTCGAGGCCGGCCTGGGGATAGACGAGCTTCAGCTCGTGGCCGCTCGTCTGCACGAGAGGATTGCCCGCCTTGGGGCTCACGCAGATCCAGTCGAGGCCGGCCGGTGCGGCCAGCGTGCCGTTCGTCTCGACGGCGATCTCGAAGCCGCGGGCATGGACCGCCGCGATCAGCGCCTCGTCGAGCTGGAGCAGCGGCTCGCCGCCGGTGAAGACCACGAAGCGCCCGTGCTCGCCCCCTTCCCAGGTGATCGCGATCAACGTCGCGAGCGTCGAGGGGTGATCGTATCGACCCCCGTTCGGACCATCCATCCCGACGAAATCCGTGTCGCAGAACGTGCAGGCGGCCCCCGCGCGATCCGCCTCGCGGCCCGACCACAAGTTGCATCCTGCGAAGCGGCAGAACACGGCGGCCCGGCCCGCCTGCGCGCCCTCGCCCTGCAGGGTGTGGAACACTTCCTTGACCGCGTACGCCATGGTCTCGTGAGGGGCCGCCCGGCGCCGTCGCCGGTGAGAAAACATCAATCGCGCCCCGCACATAGGCCGATGGCGGCCGGGACGCCAGCGGGCAGCCATGCGCGCGGCTCGCGCCAAACCTGTGGAGGGCGGCGCCCGCCATCCTCTCGCCACGGATCGCGCGTTGAAGTCGGTGCCAGGACGTCGCACGCTCAGGGTGCGTGTGGAGCGGCTGCGCCCTCTCAGCGTTGCTCCCGACTCGCCGAAGCTTGGCCGCGTCCTAGCTACCGTGCCGACCCGGCGCCGGGCCTGTGCCCGCCCGGCCCCTCTCGAGACAGGCCTGATGCCGAACCGAATGCTGAGCCGTTTCGCCCGAGGATTGTTCGTCGCGGTGGGACTCGTCGGGGCGGGCGCCGCCCACGCCGTCACGGCTCCGATGCTCGTGGTCGACGCCGATTCGGGCAAGGTGCTCTACGCGCAGGGCGCGACCGACCCCTGGTATCCGGCCTCGATCACGAAGCTGATGACCACCTACGTCGCCCTCGATCTGGTGCGCCAGGGCAAGGTCACGCTCGACACCCTGCTCACGATCTCGCCCGCCGCGGCCGCGGAGCCTCCGTCCAAGATGGGGTTCAAGCCCGGCACCCAGATCACCCTCGACAACGCCCTGAAGATCATCATGGTCAAGTCGGCCAACGACGTGGCCTGGGCGATCGGCGAGAATCTCGGCGGCTCGGTCGAGGGCTTCGCCGACATGATGAACGAGACGGCGCGCCGCATCGGCATGCGCGAGAGCCGCTGGTCCAATCCGAACGGGCTTCCCGATCCGCGCCAGTGGACCTCGGCCCGCGACATGGCGATCCTCGGGCGCGCATTGATGCGCGACTTCCCCGATTCACGTCCCCTGTTCTCGATCAGCGCCATCCAGTTCGGGCGTGCCGTGATGGCCAATCACAACGGCCTGCTCGGCCGCTACGCCGGCGCCGACGGCATGAAGACGGGCTTCATCTGCTCGGGCGGCTTCAACGTGGTCGCGAGCGCGACCCGCAACGGCCGCCGCATCATCACCGTCGTGATGGGCCAGCCCTCGGCCCGGGAGCGGGACCTCAAGGCCGCCGACCTGTTCGATTACGGGTTCGGCCAGTCGCCCGGCTGGACGGCCCAGAGCGTCGATGCCCTGCCGAGCTCGTCCCTGTCGGAGCCGCCCGACATGCGCCCCTACATCTGCGACAAGCGCAAGCCGATGCCGGTTGACGAAGGCCAGAGCGCCATCACCGCGAGCGCCGCCGCGGCCGGCGCCAGCGCCGACAACGCCAACGCGCAACTCATGGGTGCCGCCGCGCCGGCCTCCTCCGCGCTCGCCTTCGCCACCATGAACAGCGCGGCGCTCCGGGCGCGCTCCCTCCCGCCGCGCGCGCCGCTGCAGCCCGTGCTCGTCTGGGTCGGCCGCGATCCGGCGGAGAGCCAGATCATGCTCAACGAGCAGGAGGAGGCCGAGAAGGCGCAGAAGCTCGCCGCCCGGACGGCGAAGCTCGAAGCCGCTAAGGCCAAGCGGGAGGCGGCCCTCGCCGCGAAGGCCGCCCGCGCAGAGGCGAAGAAGGCGGACGCGAAGCCCGAGGTCAAGCAGGCGGCGCGCAAGCCCGAAGCCCCGAAGGCGGCGGCGCGGGCCGGCGGCGTTCCGAAGGCGGCGACGGCCTACACCTCCGTCGAGACGAAGCCCGCGATTCCGCAGGCGAAGGGCGGCAGCAAGCCTCACGCGGCCAAGCCCGGTGCGGCCAAGCCCGGCGCGACGAAGACCGCTCAGACCGCTCACAAGCCCGCCGCGAAGCCGGCGAAGGCGAAGCCCAAGGAGTGATCTCGACCGGGGCCTGATCGCGCCCCATCCAGCGCGTCCGAACAGGGCGAATCCTGGGCCTCGCAGCATCCCGCTTGCGGGCACCCGCTTCGGCCGGTAGGCCGATGCGATGACCGACGATCCGAGGCGCCCGGCACCGATCCCGCTCACCGTCCTCACCGGCTTCCTGGGCGCCGGCAAGACCACGCTCCTCAACCGTCTGTTGCGCGACCCGGACTTCGCCGACACCCTCGTCATCGTCAACGAGTTCGGCGAGATCGGACTCGACCATCTGCTGATCGAGACGATCGACGACGACATGGTCTTGCTCGGCGCCGGCTGCCTCTGCTGCACCGTGCGGGGCGACCTGATCGCAGCCCTCGAGGACCTGCTGCGACGCCGCGACAACGGGCGGATCCGCGCCTTTCGCCGCGTCGTCATCGAGACGACGGGCCTGGCCGATCCGGGGCCGATCCTCCACGCGCTGATCTACCATCCGTACTTGGCCCTGAGGTATCGGCTGCAGGGCGTCGTCGCTGTGGTCGATGCCGTGAACGGCGCCGCCACGCTCGACACGCATCCGGAGGCGATCCGTCAGGTCGCCGTCGCCGACTGGATCATCCTGGCGAAGTCCGACCTCGATGCCGAGGGTGCAGACCGCTTGCGTGTCCGCCTGACGGCCCTAAACCCCGTCGCTGCGATCGCGGGGCCGGATGTTCCGGCCGCGGATCTCCTCGATGGCCCGTTCGGCGTGGACGAGCGGATCTCGGGTCTCCGCGCCTGGCTCGGCGAGGCGGTGCCGGACGCCTACGCTCCGCGGGACGGGGATGTGAACCGGCACGACGCGTCGATCCGTGCCTTCTCCCTGACGAGCGACGTGCCGGTGTCCCGGGCGGCGCTCGAGATGTTCCTCGATCTGCTGCGCTCAAGCCAGGGCGCGAACCTCCTGCGCCTGAAGGGGCTCGTCGCGCTTGCCGAGGATCCTGAGCGTCCGCTCGTCCTGCACGGCGTCCAGCACGTCCTGCATGCGCCGGTCAGCTTGGCTTCCTGGCCGGACGAGGACCGGACGTCCCGCCTCGTCCTCATCGTCCGCGATCTCGAGCCGGCCTTCGTGGCCAAGCTCTGGGACGCCTTCCTCGGGCGGCCGCGCGTCGATGCGCCGGACGCGGCCGCGCTCACCGCGAACCCCCTCGCCATTCCCCACGGCTGATCCGGAATCGGGGCACCGGCCGCGGCACCATCCTTGTTCCCTGAGCTCCCGCGGCGGCGGTGGGGCGCCGCTTCGTCCCATAGCGGGACGGCGGGCGGGAACGGAACGTAACGATGGTGCAACGTTTCACGGTGATCGCGGGCGGCTTGGCGGGCTCCTCCCAGGACCTTCCGGCGGGTGAGCGGCGTTGGCGGGTCGATCTGCGCTCGGTCGGCACCGTCGGCGAGCCGGAGATCGCGGCTTGGCGCGCGCTCCTCGTCCGGACCGGCTCCGCGCAGACGCCCTTCGCGGACCCCGACTATCTGTTACCAGCGGCCCGACATCAGAGCGCCGGGAGAGCCGTCGTCCTCGGGTTCGTCTGGTGTCGACGCGACGAGGGAGCCGAAGCACTCAGAGGCGTGCTCCCACTCGTCCTCGGAGGCTCACTCTGGCGCCGCAGCCATGCCGGCTTGTGGTCGCCGCCGGGCCTGCCGCACGGTACCGGACTGAGCATCGAAGCAAGTTGCGCGCAGGAGGTGGCATCGGCCCTCCGTGACGCGCTTGCCCGCGCGGGATGGCGCCTCGCCATGGCGCTCCCGGACCTGAACGCGGGAATGGCGCCGGAATGCCGATTCACGCTGTTGCCTGCGAGCGAGGCCCGATCCGGCCGTCGCGCGGTGCCGACGTCCCACATGGTCGGTGTCCGACCCGCGGATTTCCTCTCCGAAGAGTTCGAGAGCGTCTCCGAGCCAGGCCGCGTCCGCGACGCCGTCGAAGACTTCCTCGCCCTCGACGCGCGGACGGCCCGCCGCCCGATCGTTGCCGATCCGTCGGAAGCGGCGATGGTGCGGGTCGTGACGCGCCTGTTCGCCCGGCGCCGAGCCGTGAGCATCGACCTCGCGAGCCGGTCCGGCCTGATCGTCGCGGGGAGCCTCCGCCTCGGAACGCGGCAAACCCTGTGGCGCAGCGCCGCTGCGGCGGCCCAGACCTGACCCTACTCGTCCTCGCCGAACCTGTCGGCGAGCAGCGCCTCGATCGCGTCGAGGCACGCCTCGGCGTCGATGCCGACCGCGGTGACGGCGATGGAGGTGCCCTGGGCCGCGCCCAGCGTCAGCAGACCCATGATCGAGCGCCCGCCCACGGTCTCGCCCGAGCGCGTGACCGTCACGGTCGAATCGAAGCGCTCGACCATCTGGACGAACTTCGCGGAGGCGCGGGCGTGCAGACCGCGCCGGTTGATGATCGGCAGGATACGAAGGAATCCGCCATCCGGAACCGGTGGCTGTTCTTCGTCGTCGGCGGCGAAGGTCTCGCTCATCGGCTCGGTGCGCTTCCTCTCGGGTCGACTTGGTCACCGGCCGACGCCGGCCCAATGGGCTTCAGCGCGACCGACGGATTCGTTGAACCCGTGCCTAATCAATCGAAAGGGCGAGTGGAAGGCTACTTTCCGGCCAAAACGCGGGAGGCCACGTTGATGTACTTGCGACCCGCTTCCTGCGCGTGAAGGACCGCGTCGCCGAGCGATTCCTCGTCCCGTACGCTCGCGAGCTTGATCAGCATGGGCAGGTTGATGCCGGCCACGACCTCGACGGCGCCGCCGTTCATGCAGGACAGGGCGAGGTTCGACGGTGTGCCGCCGAACATGTCGGTGAGAACCACGACCCCGTTTCCCGAGTTGACCCGACCGACGGCCGACATGATATCCCGCCGACGCAACTCCATATCGTCCTCGGGTCCGATCGTGATTGTCTCGATCTGCTTCTGCGGGCCGACCACGTGCTCCAGCGCGGCCTTGAACTCGGTCGCCAGCAACCCGTGGGTGACGAGCACCATTCCAATCATCGACGCGTTTTCCGACGCCTAGCCAGCGAAGCCGCCATTTTGTGCACCGCACGACGATGCGCAAGGCGGTCGCGACGTTTTGCTCGAAACGACATCACGATCATGCCACGGCGGAGACGAGGGCGCTACGGGGCCTCGGCAGGACCCGGCCCGAGAGCGCCGCACTGCGACCGCGAAGCCACGGCCAGCGCGCCCATCACGTGAGCCGGTGCCTGTCCGGTTTCCCGCACGGCGCGGTCGAGAACCAGGCGCGGCAGTGCGATGCCGAGAACGACCGCGGCTTCGGCCGGTTCCGGCAGCCGTTCCGCCCGTTCTACGCAATCAACCACGAGGCGGAGGATGGCAGCATCGAGCGCCGGAACGGTACGCAGCCCCAGGCCGCGGACCTCGATGAGGCCGACGATCGCCGGGTGCGGCCGCGCGACCAGCCGGCCGTGATGCCGCTCGATGCGGATGCGGTCGTCTCCGACGAGCTGAGCGTGAAGCCCTTCGCGCTCGGCACGATCGAGGAGGCCCAGCGCGAGGGACGACTTGCCGGCACCGGCCGCTCCGCGAATCAGAATGCCGCCCTCGCCGACGACCACGCAGGTCGCGTGAACGGTCGTCGCATCCGGCCCCTCGGCGGGGTCGGTCCGACTCAAGCCGCAGCCGCCTGCCGCGGCGCCAAGGGAAGGCGCACGATAAACCGAGCACCGCGCACGGTGGGCTGCCCCTCCTCGTCCGCCGGTCCGGGCCTGTTCTCGGCGCGGATCGTACCGCGATGCGCCTGCACGATCTGACGTGAGATCGAGAGTCCGAGACCCGAATTCTGCCCGAAGCCCTGTTCCGGACGATCGGTATAGAAGCGCTCGAAAATCCGCTCGATCGCGTGCTCGGGAATGCCGGGCCCCTCGTCCTCGCAGATCATTTCGACCTCGTTGCGTACGCGGCGCAAGGCGACACGCACCTTCGCCTCGGACGGCGAGAAGGAGCGGGCATTGTCGAGCAGGTTGTTCACCACCTGACCGAGGCGGCTGTCGTGGCCGATGATCGTGAAGGTGTTCTCTTGGTCGGATGCCGCATCGACGTCGAGCTGGATGAGGGCATCCTTCGGGCGGCGACGCTCGTTCGCCACCGAGACGACGGTGTTGAGGAGCTTGCGCAGATCGACCCGCTTCGCCTCGGCCCTAGCGAGTTCCGCGTCGAGGCGGGAGGCATCGGCGATGTCGCTGATCAGGCGGTCGAGGCGCTTCACGTCGTGCTGGATGATCTCCATCAGGCGCCCGCGGGACTCGTCGCTCTTGGCGAGCGGCAGCGTCTCGACGGCACTCCGAAGGGAGGTCAGCGGGTTCTTCAACTCGTGGCTGACGTCGGCCGCGAAGCTCTCGATCGCGTCGATGCGCCGGTAGAGCGCCTGGGTCATGTCGCGCAGGGCGCCGGAGAGATGGCCGATTTCGTCGGTGCGGTAGGTGAAGTCCGGGATCTCCTGTCGGGACTTGATCCCCATCCGCACCTTCTCGGCGGCGTCGGCGAGGCGGCGCACCGGCCCGGCGATGGCGCCCGCGAGCAGGATCGACAGCACCACCATCACCAGGGCCGCCACGAGAAACACCTGCAGGAGGCCGAACCGCTCGGATGCGATCACGCGGTCGATCGCGTCTCCCTGCGTCGAGAGCATCAGGGCGCCCCGGACCGCGCCGCCCCGCTGGATCGGAACGGCGACCGACACGATGGTCTCGCCGAGTTCGTTGCGGCGGACGATGTTTCCCCGCCCCCCGCCGAGCGCCGCCTGGACCTCGCGCAGAGAGCGGCCGTTCTGAGGGCCGACCTCCTCCTGCACTTTGGAACGGTCTCCGACGAGGCCGAAGATCGTGCCCTGGACGTAGTCGAAGACCTGCTCGACGAGGCTGCGCTTGTGCGGGCGGATCGGCGCGGGCTCCGGACGATTGATATCGCCGCGGGCGTAGAGGGAGCGGGTGTCGAAGAGCAACCCGCCCTCCTCGTCGTAGACCCGGGCGCGATTGCCGGTGGGCGTCACGAGGCGGCGGAGCAGGGGCGCGACGCGCTCCGGGTTCAGCGAGAAGGCGAGGGGAGAGGGACGGTCGTCGGATGCCCCGCTCTCGCCGGCCTGCTGCTGCAGCAGCTTGTCCGGATCGATCCGGATCGTGTCCGTGTCGACCGAGGCCGAGGCGGCGATGGCCCCCGCGATGATCTCGCTCTGGATCAGCAGGCTCTGGACGCGCGCCTGAATCAGGCCCTGCCGGAACTGGTTGAGGTAGAGGAAGCCGAGCAGGAGGACGATGAGCCCAACGAGGTTGAGCACCACGATGCGCCGCGTCAGGCTCGACGAGGCGCGCTGGCCGACGGCGTGCCACAAGGCGCTCGGCCACGTCAGGGGGCCGCGGCGACCGCCTTCATCATCCTGGCCTGGCACGGATTTCCCGAAAAGGGGTGAGAGCATCGCGAGCGGGGGAGCGGAGACTGCGAATCAGGCGATCTCAGCTTTCCTTGAAGCGATAGCCGACGCCGTACAAGGTCTCGATCATATCGAAGTTGGTATCGACGACCTTGAACTTCTTGCGCAACCGCTTGATGTGGCTGTCGATCGTGCGGTCGTCCACGTAGACCTGATCGTCGTAGGCCGCATCCATCAGGGCGTTGCGGCTCTTCACGACGCCGGGCCGCTGCGCGAGCGCCTGCAGGATCAGGAACTCGGTCACGGTCAGCGTCACCGGCTCGCCCTTCCAGGTGCAGGTGTGGCGCTCCGGATCCATCATGAGGAGGCCCCGCTCCAGGGAGCGGGCGGCGGCATCCGCCTCGCGGGCGGGGGCGCCAGGGCCGTCCTTGGGCGCGAATCGCCGAAGCACCGCCTTCACCCGCTCGACCAGCAGACGCTGGGAGAACGGTTTGTGGATGAAATCGTCGGCACCCATCTTCAGGCCGAACAACTCGTCGATCTCCTCGTCCTTCGAGGTGAGAAAGATCACGGGAAGGTCGGATTTCTGCCGCAGGCGTCGGAGAAGCTCCATCCCGTCCATGCGCGGCATCTTGATGTCGAAGATCGCGAGGTCGGGCGGGGAGTGGCGCAGACCGTCGAGCGCAGAAGCGCCGTCGGTATAGGTCTGGATGCGATACCCTTCTGTCTCCAGAGCGATCGACACGGAGGTCAGGATGTTTCGGTCGTCGTCGACGAGGGCGATGGTCGGCATGCGCGTTCCCTACTGATCGGAGGCGGCGCGGGATTGTGCCCACCCGCTTGCCGGCTCCGGCCCCCGACGGGGCAGGCAAAGACACGAACGCAACCACGCGCAGGGCGCGGGGTCCGTTTCGCGCGGAAAGGATGGAGCTTTAACGGCATCGCTGGAAAAAAGCGAGCGTCGTGCGTAGCTTGGCCGTATCCGGTTAACAGGTCGCGGGGTCCGGGGGCTCGTGCCCGTCGCGTCCCGCGCTATGATCCGGGTGGTTGATGCGCAGGGCGGAGTCGGGTCCGATGAGTGAGGAAAGCGGCGCGGGACGATCGGAGCGGCGCGGGCCGGCGCAACCGCTTCCGGCTGCGGAGGCGCCCTTCGACGCGATCGGCCTGGCCCGTACTCTCCTGCGCAATGTCCGTTCAGGGGCGCTCGCCACGATCGACGCCGTCGACGGCACGCCCTTCGCCTCCCTCGTGACCATCGCGACCGACGTCGACGGCACGCCGCTGATGCTGCTGTCGCGGCTCTCCGCGCATACCCGCAACCTGATCGCCGATCCCCGTTGCTCGCTCCTCTTCTCCCAGGGAGGAAAGGGCGATCCGCTCGCCCACCCGCGCCTCACCGTGACGGGCCGCGCCGCGCAGACGGGAGAGACCCGCGCGCGCGAGCGCTTCCTCGCCCGCCACCCGAAGGCCAAGCTCTATGCCGACTTCCCCGATTTCGGCTTCTTCGCCCTCGCGCCCCAGGCCGGGCACCTCAACGGAGGCTTCGCCAAGGCGGCGACCCTCACCGCCGCCGAACTTCTCCTCGACCTGTCCGGCGCCGAAGCGGTGGCCGCGGGCGAGCGCGGCGCGGTGGAGCATATGAATGCGGACCACGCCGACGCCCTGGCACTCTACGCCGCCGCGGTCGGCGAGGGCGAGGGAACCTGGCGGCTGAGCGGCCTCGACCCGGAGGGGATGGACCTGATGGCGGGGGAGCGCACCGCGCGGATCACCTATCCGGAGCCGGTGCGCGACATGGCGAGCCTGCGCAAATCCCTCGTCGCGATGGCCGCCGCGGCGCGCGAGAAGGCCGGCTGAGCCACCTGTGGAGCGGAAGCGCAGCCCGTCCCCGCGCTTGGCGCGCCGGGGCCGCACTGCTATCTGCGGCTCACACGTGCTTCCGAACATGAGACGGCGCCCCGTCGGTCTCCCGACCGCGGGGGTGCCGCAGATGGTTTCTTGATGACCGCGTCCCCGATAGCCAACATCCGCAACTTCTCGATCGTGGCGCATATCGACCACGGCAAGTCGACGCTCGCCGACCGCCTCATCGAGACGACGGGCACCGTGAGCCAGCGCGAGATGGGCGAGCAGATGCTCGACTCGATGGACATCGAGCGCGAGCGCGGCATTACCATCAAGGCGCAGACCGTGCGGCTCGAGTACCGCGCCCAGGACGGGAAGGACTACGTCCTCAACCTGATGGACACGCCCGGCCACGTCGACTTCGCCTACGAGGTCTCTCGCTCTCTCGCGGCCTGCGAGGGCTCGCTCCTCGTGGTGGATGCCTCGCAGGGCGTCGAGGCTCAAACCCTCGCCAACGTCTACCAGGCGCTCGATGCCAACCACGAGATCGTCCCGGTCCTCAACAAGATCGACCTGCCGGCGGCCGAGCCGGACCGCGTGAAGCAGCAGATCGAGGAGGTGATCGGCCTCGATGCGTCCGACGCAGTGCCGATCTCGGCCAAGACCGGCATCAACATTGAGGCGGTTCTCGAGGCGATCGTCACCCGCCTGCCGCCGCCGAAGGGCGACCGGGGCGCGCCGCTCAAGGCGCTCCTCGTCGATTCCTGGTACGACGTCTATCTCGGCGGGGTGGTGCTGGTGCGCATCGTCGACGGCGTGCTCAAGAAGGGCATGACGATCCGCATGATGGGCGCCGATGCCGTGTACGGCGTCGATCGCATCGGCGTGTTCCGGCCCAAGATGGCCGATATCGGCGAGCTCGGCCCCGGCGAAGTCGGCTTCCTCACGGCCTCGATCAAGGAGGTGGCCGACACTCGGGTCGGCGACACCATCACGGAGGACAAGCGTCAGACGACCGAGATGCTGGCCGGCTTCAAGGAAGTGCAGGCGGTCGTCTTCTGCGGCCTCTTCCCGGTGGATGCCGCCGAGTTCGAGAACCTGCGCTCGGCGATGGGTAAACTCCGGCTCAATGACGCGAGCTTCTCCTACGAGATGGAGACGAGCGCGGCCCTCGGCTTCGGCTTCCGCTGCGGCTTCCTAGGTCTCCTGCATCTCGAGATCATCCAGGAGCGGTTGGAGCGAGAATTCAACCTCGACCTGATCTCGACGGCGCCGAGCGTGGTCTACCACCTGCACATGAGCGACGGCACGCTGAAGGAGCTGCACAACCCGGCCGACATGCCCGACATCATGAAGATCGAGTCGATCGAGGAGCCCTGGATCCGCGCAACGATCCTGACCCCCGATGAATATCTCGGCGGCGTCCTCAAGCTCTGCCAGGACCGGCGCGGCATCCAGGTCGACCTCAATTACGTCGGCAAGCGGGCGATGGTCGTCTACGATCTGCCGCTGAACGAGGTGGTCTTCGACTTCTACGACCGGCTGAAATCGATCTCGAAGGGCTACGCGTCCTTCGACTACCACGTCTCGGATTACCGGGAGGGCGACCTCGTGAAGATGTCGATCCTCGTCAACGCCGAGCCCGTGGACGCGCTCTCGATGCTGGTCCACCGCGCCCGTGCCGAGTCCCGGGGACGTGCCATGTGCGAGAAGCTGAAGGATCTGATCCCCCGGCATCTCTTCCAGATCCCGGTCCAGGCGGCGATCGGCGGCAAGATCATCGCCCGCGAGACGATCCGGGCTCTCTCGAAGGACGTGACGGCCAAGTGCTACGGCGGCGACATCTCCCGTAAGCGCAAGCTCCTCGACAAGCAGAAGGAGGGCAAGAAGCGCATGCGCCAGTTCGGCCGGGTGGAGATCCCGCAGGAAGCCTTCATCGCCGCCCTGAAGATGGACACGTGAGGGCCAAGGGTAAGGCCTCGCGGAGCCTGTGGCATCGACGGCACAGGAGCCACGCTTCTCACACCGAATGGTTGCGCTCCTTCGAGCGGCTCCAACCCTGCCGGGTTGCCGCGGCGGAGTCCGAATGGCTAAGCTCACCCTCCAGGTGAGCCGGCGGTTCCGTGCCCCTGCAGCACAGAGGGGTAGCTCGTGACTCCACGCTCTCTCGTTGCCTGCACCGCATTCCTGTTGATCGCGACCGGCGCTTCGGCGCAGGGAACGCAGGATCAGCAATCGGCCTGCACACCGGACGTCCTGCGTCTGTGCAGCGCCTACAGTCCCGATGCGGGCCGCATCACCGCCTGCCTGCGCAGCCAGCCGCAGAAGCTCAACACGGCCTGCCGGGCCGCCGTGGCCGGCACCCGCAGCACGCGCGACCGCAGCTGAGCGGAGCGGATTACCCGGTCAGTCGGCGGTGGCTCCCGAGAGGGGAGCGACGGCGACGAGGCTAGCCGTAGGTGGCGGGAAGCGTACGGTCGACCTATTCCCGCGACGCGATCATTCGGAATGGCCTGCAAAGGCCAGGATGCGGTCCTGCATCTGGTCGGATCGGAGCAGGTCGGCACGCATGCGCGCGTGCAGGCTCTCGGTTCGTCCCTGTGCACGGCGCAACAGGAAGGCGCCGAGCCTCTCGGCGCGGCTTGCGCCCGCGAGCGCCGTCGCGATGGCCAGGATCCTGCGGACGAGCCCGCGGGATAGCGTGGCCCCGTCGAGGAGCGGGTCATCGAGCGAGAGGATCGCCTGGAAGCAGCCCGGCTCGCCCTGGCGTCCGCTGCGTCCGGCGAGTTGATCGTCGATGCGGCGGGCATCCTGCCGTTCGACCATGATCACGTGCAGGCCGCCGGCCTCGGCAACCCCGGGCCCGAGCTTGATGTCGGTCCCACGCCCGGCCATGTTCGTCGCGACCGTAATTCGGCCGGGCTGGCCGGCTTCTGAGATGATGTCGGCCTCCGTCCCGTCCTGGGCGGCGCTCAGCACCGTGTGCGGCAGTCCCGCCGCCGTGAGATGCGCACTGGCCTTGGCCGAGGCGGCCACGGAACGGGTGCCGACGAGGACGGGGCAGCCGAGGGCGTGGAGCTCCGCGATCCGTGCCGTCACCTGCCGCCATTGGATCGCCGCCTCCGGCAGCACGGCGTCCGGCAGATGCCGCCGCTGTACCGGCCGATGCGTCGGAATGCGGGCGACGGGCAGGCGATAGACGGTCCAGAACTCGGACACCACGCCCGTCGTGGTGCCGGTCATACCCGAGAGCCTCCGGTAGCGCCGGAAGAAGCGCTGGTAGGTCATGCGCGCGATCGTGGTACGCCCCTGCGAGAGGTCGCAGCCCTCCTTGTGCTCGATCATCTGGTGAAGACCGTCGCTCCAAGACCGGTCCGGCATCACGCGGCCGGTATTGGCGTCGACGATGACGACCTTGCCGTCGCGCAGGATGTAATGCTCGTCGCGCAGGAACAGGTGATGCGCCGAGAGCGCCTGCCTGATCAGTTCCTCGCGGGTCACGCGGCCGCGCCAAGCCGCGCCGTCCCCGGCGACGAGATCGGCGACCCGCTCGCGCCCCGTGTCAGTCAGGATGACGCGGCGCTCACTCTGGTCGATGAGATAATCCCGCGGGCTCGCGAGCAGGGACGCGAGGGCCATCGCGCGGGACAGGATTTCCGGACCGAACTGCGTGCCCGCCTGCGCCGAGATGATCAGGGGCGTGCGCGCCTCGTCGATCAGCACGCTGTCGGCCTCGTCGACGATGGCGAAGTGGAGGCCGCGCAACCGCAATTTCCCGAGCCGCGCGCCCGGTGCGTGCAGGCTCTCGAGCTTCATCCGCACGTCGCTGGCGCGCTGACCAAGCGCGATGCGATCCCTCAGGTAATCGAAGGCGAGGTCCTTGTTGGTGCAGTAGGTGACGTCGCAGGCATAGGCCGCGGCGCGCTCGGGCAGTTCCTGCTTCTCCTTCACGATTCCGACGCTGAGTCCGAGGGACGCGTAGAGCGGGCGCATCAGCTCGGCGTCGCGTTCGGCGAGGTAATCGTTGACTGTGACGACGTGGACGGGAAGTCCTGCCAGCGCCGCGGCGCCAGCGGCCAGGGTCGCCGTCAGCGTCTTGCCCTCGCCGGTGGCCATCTGGGCGATCCGACCGTCGAGGAGCGCGGCCGCCCCCATCATCTGCACGCCGTAATGGCGCTGGCCGCTGACCCGGCCCGACATCTCCCGGATCAGCGCGAAAGCCCGGGCGATGTCGCCATCGCGAAAGCGCTCGCGGCCCCGCAGGCGCCCGGCGACGGCGCGGATCTCGGCATCCAGCGCCTCGCGTGGGAGTGCGGCAACGGCCTCGGCCTGCGCCAGCGCATCCCGCGCAATGCGCGCGTAGCGCCGGGTGGCGAGCCCCGAGAACCGGGCCCGCAGCAGGCCGACGACCCGTGCCGCGGCCTGATCCAGGGCGCTCGCCTTCGGGTTCACCCGCTCGGCATAGGCTCGTGCACTCGGGAGGCGCATCGGAGGCTGCTGAGGGAGGGGGAGTGCGTCAGACACGGAACTGGCTCAGGAAGACCTGCCGCAAGCCGCGCAACAAGCGCCACGCGATGGCCTCGCGGCCGTGGTCGAATCGGACGTAGACGCGCTCGCCGAGGACGTCGAGCGGGAGACCTCCGGCGAGCTGCACGTCGAAGATGAAGATGCTCTGGAGCGCCACCGGCTTCTGCGGGTTGCTCGCATCCACGGCGATCGTGCCGCCGCCCTGGGTCGTGAGTGCGAGGCTCGGGATGTCCTGCTGGGCCGCGGGCACCTCGCGGGCGATAGCGCCTCGGCGCACGGTCTCTGGGGCCTCCGCGAGGCGCGCCGCCACCGCGCGCGTGCGGCTGCGGATCAGGTCGACATCGGCCTGCGGCACCACCACCCGCACCACGGGATCGTCGGCGGCGAGCACGTAGCCGATGCGCTCCCCCCGGCGCAGATACCGGCCCGGCAGGTCGGTCGATCCAGGCACGATCAGGCGGCCGGTATGCTCGGCACGCACCGTGAGGTCGGCGCGCCGCTCGCGGAAGACGCGCAGGCTCTCCTGCGTGCTCGCGATCTGCTCCTGGAGGATCTGGGCTTGCACGCGGTCGCCGAGGCGGGCGGCGTCGTAGCGCAGGCGCAATTCCGAGAGTTGCGCCTCCAGGACGGCAACGCGGCTGTCGAGGCTCGGATCGTCCAACGTCGCTACCGCCGCGCCGGCCTCCGCCTCCTGGCCGGGCGTTACGAGGAGCTCGGTCAGGATCCCATCGGTCCGGGCGCGCAATTGCGTGTCGTCCGGCGCCCACACCACCCCCTGCGCCATGGTCGCGTAGGGGAGGGGCACCACGAAAAAGGCCGCAAGCATCGCAAGACAGGCGCCGCCCGTCACGAGGATCGCCCGCCGTCGCCGCCCGTTCAGTTTGGGATCGGCGAAGATGAACTTCAGGCCCTTCACGGCCGGCCCGACGACGATGCCGGTCACCGCCAGGATCGCGAGGAGGACACCGAAGATGAAGTACTGCGTCGCGACGAAGGTCGCGATCGCGAGCGAGACGGTGGTGCGGTAGAGGAAGGCCGCGACCGCGTAGAAGACCATCCAGGACCGCTCGCCCCGGGCCGTGACCGGGCTCTCGGTGCCCTCGATCTTCAGGACGTAGCGCTCGATCAGGTAGAAGACGTAGCGGTTCGCGCGGGAGCCGAGATTCGGGATCTCAAGCAGGTCCGCGAGAATGTAGTAGCCGTCGAAGCGCAGCAGCGGGTTGCCGTTGAAGACGAGGGTCGAGACGCTGCCGATCACCATCACGTTGAAGGCCGCGGCGCGCACGAGGCCGGGCTCCGCAAGCGTCCAGACGATGGCGGCGACCGCTGCCAGGAACAGCTCCACGAAGATCCCGGCCGAGGCCACCATCATCCGCTGCCACTTGCTGGCGAAGGCGGCCGAGGACGAGGCATCGACATAGGGGGCCGGGATCAGCACGAGGAGCATGATGCCGACCTCGTGCACCTCCCCGCCCCAGGCCTTGGCCGCGCAGGCATGCCCCGCCTCGTGCAGGGCCTTGATGACGGGATAGAGGCACATCATCAGCGCGACGTTCTGCGCCGAGAGCATCTGGTTGGCCACGTCGCCCGTCAGCTCGTTCCAGTTCAGGGCCGCGAGGACCGCGCCGCTGATCAGCACCGCGAGCCAGAAGCCGAAACCCCAGGCGGTGAAGAAGGGGCGGTAGAGGGGGCCGAGGCGGTCGAGCGCGGCGTCGGGATCGAACAGGGGGAAGCGGAGCGCGAGCGGATTGCGCACCCGCGCGATCAGGGTGCGCCGAGCGGTCGATTCCGAGCGCTCGGCGAGTTCCGCGAGATCGGGCGGCAGATCACCCTGAAGGAGGTCCGAGCCGTGCAGTTGCGAGATCAGCCGGATCACGTCGTCCTGGGTCGGCGGATCCTCCTCGTTGCGCCTGGCAACCAGTTCCCAGATCTCCTGCAGGGAACGCCGGCCGTCCATCATGCAGACGATCAAGTTCGCCACCGCCGAGAGGCGGTGGAAACGCCCCGTCTGGTGGTCCTGCAGGATATACCAGACCTCGCCGCGGAAGCGCTGACGATGGATCTCGGCATGGCGGCGCAGCCGCGGCTTCAATCCCGCGACCCGGTACCAGGAATGGCTGAAGAGGGACTGGGCCATCGTTTTGGTTCAGGGGATCCAGTGCCAGAGGGTGAGGCGGGCCCAGTCGACGAGGGGGCGGGCCCAGATCCAGACCAGCAGGCGCCGCTCCACATCGACCTTGGCAATCCCCTCCATGCCCGGCCGCAGCCGCGTCGAACCCTGCGTGATCCGACCCTCCACCCGGAACAGGTTGCGCCCGTTGCGCGCCTCCGCCACCGGCGTGATCGTCTGCACCGTCAGCGCCTGCGGCTCCTCCGGCAGCGAGGAGGCCAGCATCTGGCCCCGCTGCCCCGCCCGAAGATCCGCAATCAGCCGCTCGTCCACGCTCAGAACCACCCGGTAGGCGTCCAGGGGCGCGATCTCGAACAGAACCTGACCCCGGCCGATCGCCCCGCCAATCGCCTGCGACAGGTCCCCCGACACGATCAGCCCGTCGAACGGCGCCACGAACCGCGCCCGCGCCAGCTGCTCGTCCAGAAGCCGGATCTGCGCCTCCGCCTGCTCGATCTGGCTCTTGACCACGTTGATCGTCGCCGGCTGGCGCGTCGCCAGCGCCTTGTCGTACTCGTAGGTCCGCTGCTGCCGCTCCGTCACCCAGCGCAGACGCTCCAGCGCCAGGTCCCGGTCCTCCAGGCTCGCCAGGAGATCCCCCTGCCGCACCGTGTCGCCCGCCCGCACCTGCGCCGCCTTCAGGTAGCCGTCGTAGGACGCCACCACCGAGCGCCGCACCAAGCCCTCCACCCGCGCATCCGCCGTCACCCGGTACTCCGCCTCCACCAGCGACAGCGCCAGGGCCAGCACCCCCAGCCCCGCCAGCGCCAGCTTCAGCCCCGTCCGGTTCGGGCCCACGATCCGCCGCGCCAGCCCCGCCGCCGCGTCGCCCGCCTTGACCACCAGCCAGCGGTCGTTCTGCCGCTTCGCCTCGAGCACCGGCCCCACCGCCGCGCAGGTCGCCGCGATCAGCCCGATCGTCTCGGGCAGGAACGGCCGCTCGCCCGGGCGCTCCAGCGTCACCGCCCCC
>NZ_SMNT01000011.1 GCF_004348265.1 Methylobacterium segetis | reverse complement strand
TCACCGGCGCCAGGAAGCAACGACCTTCGCCGATATGAGCGCCACTGGACACCCGTTCACGTCGATTTTCGTGTCGATGACTTCGAAGGGACGCTCGAACGCGCCTTGGCCAACGGCGCAAGGTCAGAACAGGTCCACCGCGTGCCGGGCTTTCCACCCGTTGCGTTCTGCAGCGATCCTTTCGGGCATGGGTTCTGCATTGTTGGCGTGAACAAGCTCTAGAGACCCAGTCGATCAATTCAAAGCACCGATGGCGTTGCGCGAAGCTCGGTCAGGAGGTCTTCGATAGCTCGCAAGGCCCGTTGCAAATCGAATTCTGCCTCCTGCTTGTAGTCCAATCTGTGCCGAAGTCCGCTTCCGAGAGGCTGGCAAAGGCCGCTGAATGGCCGAGATGGGCGCATAGCAGCCGGCTGGGTTCGGCCGTATGCAGTCCGCCCGCTTTCTGCATCAGAACCGCGGAAGCAGACGTTCTTTGCCCATCCGACGCGAGCATTGCTTCTTCTATTCTATCGACTGGGCCCAACTCCCGGCAGCGGTCCGCTTCCGACGCGCCGGAGGATGCTGCGAGCGCTGCAGGAGGCAGCACGAGCAGCGTGTGCCACATCTCAGCGATATCCTACGATGCTCTGGCTGGCCCAAACAGCTGGCACAGCCTCGCTGGGTTGCGCCTCCCAACGCTGGTCATGGAGAGATCACCCTGCAGAGTTCGCACGAAAATTGCGGGGCGATAATTAGGGGTGCCGTCGCATTGCCAAAGCTACAGCCTCCCTATCCGTTCGGTCTAAAATCCCGCTCAGATCAACCGCTCCCAGCAATCATCAGTCATAGTCACGATTGAGATTGAACGGATTGACAGCGGACGCTCGCAAACGCTGCTACGCCTCGTGATCAGCCAATCCGCATCCACATTTAGCTGCACAGGATAAGAGTTATTTTTGTGTTATTCAATGGTCTGCGATCAACATAATTTCGATATAACGGCGCACAATATTGACCGTTATGTAAAATTATCCAGAATTGTTATTATATTTATTGAGATCAGCAGAATCTTGCCTCGAGAGATATGACTCGGGCCTCAGAGGAGTTTTTTCTGCGGTTGACCACATGAATATGCGCGAGCCGGACGGACTCGCTGACAATTTCTCGTATGATAACCGTCGGTTGAAAACCATAAGCCGATGGAAACAGGCGGCTTGGAGACGCTGGATGCCTTGGTCGCCGTTCCGAACTGGCTTGTTTTCTGGCAGCCGAGCCGGCGGGCGGAACGAGATAGATTCCCAACAGCCGCATGTGCCGGGGCTGCAGCAGAAGGCAGCACCGATGAGCAGCGCAGACAAAAGGCCTGCTCAAATGAATGCTCCGGCGCCGCGTGATCCGCTCGATGCAATTGGGCAGCGCGGGGAAGTGGTCCGTATGCGAATTGGGGAGATGATCGAACGTCTCGAAGACCTGAAGACGCTTCAGGATGATTTCTCTGCCGTACTGGAACCACTCGTTGCTATCTCGGACGAGCTGCCGCGCGCGACCATGCGATTGGCCGAGGTCGAGGCCCTGTTCGCCAAAGAGCAGCAAAGTGCGCTTTCCGCGCGGCGCGAGGCGAGCGACCTGACCGTAAAAACCTCCGCTTTGACAAGCGATCTTGCAGCGATGACCACAGAGGTCGCTCGCCTAGAGTCCGGCATCCACAGCCGCGACATCGAACTCGAGCAACTGCGCGTTATCGCCCGTGACAAGGGTCTCGCCGCGGAGAATTTCGAGCGCCAGCTCGCCGCCGAGGCGGAACAGACAAAGGCGCTCTCCGGAGAGAACAAGGCTCTTCGGCTCGAAGCCCAGGCCGTTGATCAGGCACTGTCGCGGTCTGAGCATGATCTCGCCGAGGCCCGCGAGCGTCTTGCAATCGCCGACCAGGACAACCGTCGCCTTCAGCTGCTGTGTGAGGAACAGGAGGCGCGCCTAGCCGACACGGCGGCGCGGTACGGCGCGCTGAGAGGGGAGGCAGACAGTGAGCGGGAGCGGCTGCTTGCTGTGGAAGCGGACCTCGCTTCTGAGCTCGCGGCCCGCCAGAAGAACGATGCGCAGCACGAGGCGGAGATCAGTGCCTCGCGCACGGAGCGCGCTAGCCTGACGATGAAGCTCGAGGCGGCCGCGAACCGGGCCGCGACGACAGAGCAGCTTCTTGCGCAGCTCCGTGGCCAGCTCCGGGAGAAGGATGAGGCGCTCCGAGTTGCGGAGCGGATCGCCAAGGAAGCAGCCATCGAGCGGTCAACCTCGGATCGTCGGGTTGACGCGATGCAAGCTGATCTCACCCGTCAGACCGAGCGGCTTCTCGAAGCACAGCGGCTCCGGTCCGAGTTGGATAATCGTTGCGACATGCTCACCAAGGCGCTGGCGGCCAAGGACGTCGCGATTGAACAGGCAACGTCGCGCGCTGCCATGCTGTCCGAGCGCATCGACCAGCATAGCCGGCGTCGCGAAGCGGAGGTCCATGAGCTTGAGACCGCCAACCGCCGTCTTATGGAGGATCTGCAGTCTGAGCGCTCCGAGCGAGCATTGGCGCAGGGAGCACTCGACATCGCCCGTGAAAGTCGGATCGCGCTGCAGAAGCAATGCGAAGCGCTCAAACGGAATGCTCGAAATGTCCGTGACATCGAAGAGGTTGAGCCGCTGCCGGCTCCGCAATTCACTGCCACCAAGTCGAGCAGTGACTTAGAAGCAGAGAGCAATGTTCGCCCCTTTATGGCGTCCGAACGAACAAGCTAGCGCCTGAAGTCAGAAGTTTTCGAAGATGATGCGTATGGAGGGGTGGATGGCAGATCAGGCTCTTAAGGATTCGAACTCATCTGTTGCCTCAACGCTGCTGATGCGAGGCCTCATGGGCGAGGGATTGAAATCCGTGACCCAGGAGGCTGCCGCAAACTCGGCGTCCGCAACGCAACCTCGCAGCGTGCCCGAACCTCAAACGAATCCCGTCCCCGCCCGGGATTGGTCGTCCGCGCTCGATCTGATCCAAGAAGCGACGGAGGCTATCAGCATCAGCGAGGAGCGTGCCGCTGATCTGGAAGCGCAGTTGCAGCAGGTGACCACAAACGCGAACGAGGAGATCCGCCAACTCAATGCTAAGGTTGCAGCAGCTGAGCGGCGTGCGCACAAAGCCGAAGAACGGGCGCGTTCAGCGGAAGCACGAGCGAGCGAGGCGGAGACTTGGCTCGTGCGCATGCACGACGCCGTCCTGAATGGGTTTGGGCGCAAATCGCGCGGGGCATCGCGGCGACCCGAGACCAACGGTCGAGACCCTTCCGAGAGCGAAAGGCCGCCTGTCTCCTGACGCGCAAAGTCCCGTGCCAGAATGAGTTCGCGTACACCGAACCCGCCGATGGTAATTGAAGAGGTCTCGGCAACCCCGTTTGGTGCCGGAGAACCTTGCGGAGCCGCTCAACCGCTGGTCGGTCCTGCCGCTACGTTGCAACTCATTGAGGAGGCCATCGAGAGATGTCGTTTCGTCGAAGATGAAGCTGACCTCATTTCCGAACGCGCTCAGAAATTGATCTGGCACACGCAGGTTGAGCGAGCCCGCCTTCAAGGTGAAATAAAAAATCTTCGGTCGGCATTGGCTCGAGAGCAGGAAAACGCTTCACTGGCTTGGGACAGGCTTGAAGAGGTGGAACAGCGGGCAAATTTGGCAGTTCATCGAGCAGAAGAGTCGGAACGGAGGGCCGATGATCTAACTCGGTTCTGTGTTCTGCTCATCGATGCCATAGAGCCGCTGCTCGACAAGGAAGCGCTGGGGTCCGACGAAAAGGCCACACTCTTGGCGTTCCTTCACGTCGTGGACCAGAGAGCGTAAGGGTGGTGGAGCCCGCGCGGCGGAGATGACGCCTGAAAGGCGGCCTGAAATTGCGCGGAAGGCTGCGGTGCCTGCGTCTGGAAAAGATGATGGTGCCGTTTCCGCTCAGGTCGGTCAGATCACCAACTTTCTACATCGAAGCCATTGTGACCGGCTTGAGTTCAGTTGAGAGGTGATCCGGATCACTTCCGCAGGCGAGTGGTCTCGGCTGCCGCTCGGGCTTCGGTAACGAGGCCGCCGAGGATTGCCATGGCTTCGCGCGTGATTGCCGGACCAGCTAAGGCTGGACTGCCTGCCTCAAACGGTGGGTGCGGCGCATATTCCGCAACCAGCTGTGCTGTTTGCGCGTAATTTTCGCCTCGCAGTTGAGCCGACAGGGCGAGGGCGAAATCGATGCCCGCTGAGATGCCGGCCGATGTGGCGCGGTTTCGGTCGAACACGACGCGCTGATCGACCGGCGTTGCCCCAAGGAGGGGGAGCACGGTGTCACGCACGCACCAGTGCGAGGTGGCGCGGTAACCCACCAGCAGCCCGGCGGCACCGAGGATCAACGATCCGGTGCAAACGCTCGTGATCCAGCGCGCTCGACTCGCCCGATCTCGCAGGAAGGCCAGTGTCGCAGCATCGCGCATCTGGGTAGGGGAGCCGTCGCCACCCGGCACGAACAGCACATCGAGGTCGGTGGGACAGTCGGCAAAGCTCGTCGTGGCAAGCAGGCTGACGCCCGTATCGCTCGGAACGGGCCCCGGCGTCTGCGCCACAAGGTAGAGGCTATCCGGAGCGAGGCCCGCCAACAGTGCCTGCGGCCCGATCACATCGAGGGCCGTCATGCCCGGATAGAGCAGCATGGCGATGCGCACCGGCTGGTCTGCCACGGTCTGGCGGGATGCGTTGATCCCCCAAGCTGACCGCGTCGCCAGGAGGCTCGCTGCGGCGAGCCCAGCTGCGCCTATCTCGCGTCGGCTCACCAAGGCGGGTGTGATCCCGGGCTCATGCGTCTGGCCCTTAGTCCGCCCTCAGGCGGGTGCTGACCGTCGCCGCATCAGGTTGCGGACGGCTCGGAAGGGGAGAAGTGGTAGCTTGAGAAGAGCCGTGATCGCGAGCACGGCCAGAACGGTAAAGGCTGCGGCCAGAGAATTTATCAATGGACACTTTCATTTAACGGGGGCAGCCCGCGAAAGGCGCGGGGCTGTCATCGATTGGGATGAGGCGCCCGGAACGCGGCGAGACTGTGAAGATGCGCAGGCTTTGCCTGTGGAAACGCGGCGGTCCAGGTCTCATCGAGGAACACGAGGCGGGCTGCCCCTCGAACCAGGCCTCGCGCGCCGCCTTCATGTCCCGCCGGTCCTGCTCCGTGGCGTGAGCTGTCTGTGTCGTAGGTCAGGCCGCGCGCGTCGAGGAAGCTCCACAGCGTGGCCAGTCCGACCGTGAGGCCGCGCTCTGCCAGCAGCCGGGCGCGCATCTCCTCCAGGGTGATGTCGTCCTTCGCCTCGATCAGGGCCCACAGGAACGAAGCGTGCGGCTCGAGCTTGGAGCGGCGTGTCCGCCCCTGCGGACGAGGGCGACCGTTCCGGTAATCGTGAGCGCGGCCATCAAGAGGATCGCCGTAGCGGCAGCGTTGCCGGGGGCCATCGTATGGTGAGACGGTTAGAACCGCGCAGCCTCTGGGTTGCGGGGTTTCTCTTGCAGCGCTCCAACTGCGTGAGGGCGGCAGCCGCCCGACCGGCCGTAGGGACAACAGGCGTGCGCTCCTGAACCAACATCTACGTCTGCAACATGCGCAGCAAATTCAACCACAGTGCGAACACGATTTGCGCCGCTAACTACTCGTTAAGCAAAGACTCTGAGGATGTAGTTCGTTCGTCGGCGTCGATCCGGCGAGGGAGATGCTCCGTCAGGCCGAACGAACGCTTGATCCGCTCATGGACCGGGTGACCCTCGTCGAAGGCTACGATGCGGCGACCTGCCTGCTGACGCTGCACTTCCTCGACGCGGCGGCACGGGAGGACACGGTCCGCGAAATCCATCGGCGCCTCAAGCCGGGCGCTCCATTCGTGGCGGCGCACGGTAGTTTCCCGCAACGGGATAGGATCCGTTCGCGCTGGCTCGCGTGCTACGAGGCATTCGCAGTCGCATCGGGGCCGACCCCGAGCAGGCGACACGGGCTCGGGCGGCCATGGACGCCAATCTTCCCACGCTCGATCCGGACTAGGATGAAGCCATCCTGCGGGGTGGCGGCTTCCGCGAGGTCGAGCAGTTCTTCGCTGCCTTCACTTGGCGGGCCTGGGTCGGTCGAGCGTAGGCGCCGTCCCCGCTCGGCCGCTGACCAGCATATCCATCGCGTCATGCCAATGGACGACTTGGCCGTAGGGAGCGGCTGCAAGGCAGCCCTGTGCCGGCTGGAGCGTCTCGACGGCGCACCGAGGACTAGCTTGGACGAACGTCCCGCATCATTGGCCGAGCGTGAGCAACAGTCTCCGAACCGCGGCCGCCATGGGGACGCTACCGGCGCGGGCGCGGGCTCGCGCGAGAACAGGAAGGAGAGACGATGAGCACGCAAGGCCAGGCGATCGCCGACCTTTGGGATCGGACCTTCAACAAGGGCGACACCACCGGATTGGGCAAGCTCTACAGCGAGGACGGACAGGTAATCCCCGCGGGCGGCTCCCCGGTCCGGGGGGCCGAGGGCATCGCGGCCTTCTTTGCCGACCTGCAGGCCAAGGGCTTCAAGGACCACAAGATCACGGTGCAGGATGCCGTCGAGAAGGGCGATATCCTCATCCTCACGGGCCGCTGGTCGCTGAGTGGGCCCGGTGAGGGTGGTGCGACGCAGAGCTACGGCGGCAATTGGGTGAACGTCTTGGAGCGGCGGGGCGACGGTTGGAGCACCGTGCTCCACATTTGGAACTGAGGCACTCGCCTCCCGTCGCACCGGTCCCCATGGATCGGTCCGGCGTCCGATGGCGCTGAACGAGAGCTGACCCGGGACGCCAAGCGACCCGGGTCATGACTTGAGACGATGTCCGCTTCCCAGCCATTGGCTGTGGCCGCTGTATGGCGGGAATGGGCGCGAAGCATCCATCCAGAGATGGCCGCAACCAGCACGCGATGAGATGTGTTCGCTGTCGGTCGGTTCGACCGTGATGGTCTAGACAGTGTAGGACAGGCGGAGCAGGCAGTCCCGAAATAGATGCGCGAGGACGCCATGTTGCAGCGGCTTTTTTCTAAAATCGTGATCGGCATCTTCATTTCCGGCCCTGCGACAGCGCAAACAGCAGTCAAGCTCGGCACACTAGGCGATCAATCTGGCGCTTATTCCTCCATCGGTGTCTATCAGAAGGGATTTGACTACAGACTCTTGATCGAAATGGAAGGCTGGCCGCGTTCTTCCCAGCCTCGGTCGGCGGCCCGAAATCTCCCACGCCAAGCGGCACGCTGCGGGTCGCCCAGACAGTCACCAATCCTGGCTATGCGTACAGCCTGGGGTTTAAGTTCGAAGGGGTGCAGTCACGAGGAAAGTTCAAGATTGGAGCAGGGCCAAACAACCCCGTGGGTCTCGTCTAGGTTGCCCTGAACCGCCGCAGTTGCGGCATACATGGCACTCCGGAGGCGGAAGGGGTGAGCCAAGCCGCCTCGCACGGATGCGCCCGCCTGACGAACTGGGATGCTCTAAGTTTGGTGCCATGATTCGGAGAGGAGTGCCGGTTCACTTCTTAGAATAGCGAGCCCTATTCCTGAAATTACAACCCGTCGCCTGTAGGGATTGCGCCGAGATCGCGGTGGATGAAGCTCTCACGAGGCAAAGCTGGACAACCAGATCCGCGTTTGTTTAGGGTTGATCTTGCCGGCAAGCTTGTGCAAAGACCGGCCGTGATGGAAGAGGCCTCCATTCACATATGCCTCTGTCACGTTCGAGACATTCGAATCAGAAGTCCCGATCAGCTCGTCTGTTGTTCAAGCTACCGCCCTCGTAGAGGATGCGGGGCTGGCGATCGGCGAAGCTTATGCCAAGGTCGAACTTGGCAGAACCTTGCTTCGCCGTACCGTGACGCGAGTTGCTGACTTCAAAGTCGATGGTCGAGCGAGCTGCACACTTCTGGGCAGGCACGTTGCAGGTGATCTGCATCGTGCCTGGCCGATGAACGTACCGCCGCGAGGGCCATTGCTGAATCGCTCTGCGCTTCTCAGCCATGAGCTGCTCCTGGCTGTAGCGCTGCCCGTAGAAGGTGACGGTCGGGCCGTACATGTACGGCACCCCAGCAACAGGGCTGACGTTGCTCGACGACCAGATCTGAAGATACCGCTCGGCGATGAACGCGGTGCGCCGCTTCATTTCCGTGAGCCCAACCGCCTGAGCCGAAGTTGCAGCTGTCACGAGCGCGCCCGGAAGCAGAAGGAAGGGCAGTTTCATTCAACACGCTCCTCACTTACATTATCAAGCAACCAGGCGAGCGCAGATCTGCCTCCAGCTCACCCGGGCGGTCTAAATCTCTAGTCGTGCCCTCAGGGCTCCATGAGCCATCGCATCACTCCACCGGCATCTGCCGATGTGATCCGCCGGCTCGGCTCTCGCACTACTCGTTCCGGGACTCGGCGGCGCAAACCAGTACTGGACTTAAATGCCTCGTCATCAAGCGGTGCTTCTGCATGAAGAGAAACCGGCGGGCTTACGATGCGACGGGCCTGCTTGGAAGCTGCCATGCTCTCGCGTCTGCTCTCGGATGCGGCGACACCATGTATGCTCGACGCAGCTCGGCTGAAACGCTGCTCAACTGTGTCCGGCACCTGCGATCGAGCGACCCTGTCTCGTGCCTCGTTCGCTCGCGATCGTTCGGGCACACCCCTGAACTCCGTCTTTCTTACCTGCCCCAGCACCGCCGGGTCTGCCCGCTTCCGATCGGCCTTCAGCATCTCAGCCTGAATCTGGGGAGCCCGCGCTCCATCCGTCTTCGCCGGCTCGGATCGAGTCGCGACTGCTCCATCTCGGCCAGATCTGACCGCCTGCCGAGCTATGTCCGCCTTTCCTCCGTCGAGACGATCCGGGCGTGCCTGATCGTCGTTCGATGCTGCGGCTTCAGCCTTCGTGGAATGGTCAGCTGGTCGCTGTTTCTGCGCTCCGTCCACGTGAAAGGTGAGCGGTGAACGCGGTTCCTGACGGCTTGGCGACGATGCGCCTTCTGTCTTCACCGGATCGGCCCAGGGCTGATCGGCAGGTGACGACGAGGCAACTCTCGACACTGGCTGCACCGGTGGTGCGCTAGGAGCATCGCCGGTGTTCACGGCGACGAAGGCGACGGTCGCTATAACACCGCCAGCGAACGCAGCCCCCGCGGCAAAGAGAGTCGTAGCAGGGGAGCCCATCTGCGCTCTTTCACGACGTTCGGGAGTAGATTTCAGGAAACCTTGGGCCGCAGCATCGGTTCCGTAGATCTCCGCCCGCAGGGGCTTCGCTCCAGCGGCAAGCTGCTGCCTTCGGGCCGGTTGCCAGCCTGTGAGAAAGCTGGAGGACTCCATGAAAGCCCTCTGCGTCGAATCCGTGCCTCTGGGCAGAGGTCGAGATCCGGGAGGAATGACCCGGAGGGGGTCGATAGCCCAAGGACGAGTGCGGCCTCACGCGGTTGTAGGGGTTCTGCCAGAGGCCAACTACAGCCTGCGGGCACGCCCGAGCAGTGCCTGCGCGGCGAAGTTGATCGGACGGATCATCCTGGCGGATCTGGGCGGCTCATGGGAATGATCCCACCGTGCCGGCCGAATCAGAACGGCTCGGTGGGATTGCAGCTTCGTCAGCCTTGTGGAGATCGGCGAGCGCGGCTTGTCGGTCTGGCTCGTTGCGCCTGTCGACTCCAATGGAGCGGACGGCCACTGGGAGGAAACCGGCCTGGGTCGATGTCGGAAGTAGACAGGCCGCCTCGCGGCGGCCGGTCTGGTTGCTTTGATGCTGGTCGGTTTCAGAAGTCCATGCCACCCATGCCGCCGCCCGGCATCGCGGGCGCCGCGCTCTCCTTCTTCGGGGCGTCCGCGACCATCGCCTCGGTGGTGACGAGGAGGCCGGCGACCGAGGCCGCCCCCTGCAGCGCCGTGCGCACGACCTTGGCCGGGTCGACGATGCCCGCCTGCAGCATGTCCACGTACTCTTCGGTCTGGGCGTTGAAGCCGTAGGTCTCGGAGCCCGTGTTGTCGGTGATCTTGCCGACGACGATCGAGCCCTCGACGCCCGCGTTCTGGGCGATCTGGCGCAGCGGGGCCTCAAGTGCCTTCAGGACGATCTTGATGCCGGCCGAGACGTCCGCGTTGTCGCTCTTGAGGACGGCGACCGCCTTCTTGGCGCGCAACAGCGCAGTGCCGCCGCCCGGCACGATTCCTTCCTCGACCGCCGCGCGGGTGGCATGCAGGGCATCCTCCACCCGGTCCTTCTTCTCCTTGACCTCGACCTCGGTCGAGCCGCCAACGCGAATGATCGCAACACCACCGGCAAGCTTGGCCAGGCGCTCCTGCAGCTTCTCGCGGTCGTAGTCCGAGGTGGTCTCCTCGATCTGCGCCTTGATCTGCCCGACGCGGGCCTCGATGTCGGCCTTCTCGCCGGCGCCGTCGATGATCGTGGTGTTCTCCTTCTCGATGCGCACGCGCTTGGCCCGGCCGAGCATGTCGAGCGTGACGTTCTCGAGCTTGATGCCGAGGTCTTCCGAGATGGTCTGTCCCTTGGTCAGGACCGCGATGTCCTCGAGCATGGCCTTGCGGCGGTCACCGAAGCCCGGAGCCTTGACGGCCGCGACCTTGAGGCCGCCGCGCAGCTTGTTCACGACGAGGGTGGCGAGCGCCTCGCCCTCAATGTCCTCGGCGATGATGAGGAGCGGCTTGCCCGTCTGAACCACGGCCTCGAGGATGGGGAGGAGTGCTTGGAGTGAGGAGAGCTTCTTCTCGTGGATCAGGATGTAGGGGTCGTCCAGATCCGCGATCATCTTCTCCGCGTTCGTGATGAAGTACGGGGAGAGATAGCCGCGGTCGAACTGCATGCCCTCGACGACGTCGAGCTCGGTCTCGGCGGTCTTGGCTTCTTCCGCCGTGATGACGCCCTCGTTGCCCACCTTCTGCATGGCGTGGGCGATCATCTCGCCGATCTCGGTGTCACCATTGGCAGAGATGGTACCGACCTGGGCGATCTCTTCCGACGAGGCGACCTTCTTGGCGCGGCTCGTGATGTCCTTCACGGCCGCCTGGGTGGCGAGGTCGATGCCGCGCTTCAGGTCCATCGGGTTCATGCCGGCGGCGACGTATTTGGCGCCCTCGCGGACGATCGAAGCAGCCAGAACGGTGGCTGTAGTTGTGCCGTCACCGGCCAGATCACTCGATTTCGAGGCCACCTCGCGCACCATCTGGGCGCCCATGTTCTCGAACTTGTCGGCGAGCTCGATCTCCTTGGCGACGGTGACGCCGTCCTTGGTGATCCGGGGGGCGCCGAAGCTCTTCTCGATCACGACGTTGCGGCCCTTGGGGCCGAGCGTCACCTTCACGGCATTGGCGAGAAGCTCGACACCATGCAGCATCTTTTCGCGAGCGTCCGACGAAAAACGTACGTCCTTGGCAGCCATAGGGTAGATCCTCTTTGTTGGGTTTCAGCCCCAAGGCGCCCCGGATGGGCGGCTTCAAAGGGCGAAATTCGCGAAGCTGTGGAAAGTCCGCGCCTCAGGCGACGACGCCCATGATGTCGGATTCCTTCATGATCAGGAGGTCCTGACCGTCGATCTTGACCTCGGTGCCGGACCACTTGCCGAAGAGCACCCGGTCGCCCGCCTTCACGTCGAGCGCGTTGACGCGACCCTGCTCATCGCGGGCGCCAGGGCCAACAGCAATGATCTCGCCCTCCTGCGGCTTCTCCTTGGCGGTATCCGGGATGATGATGCCGCCCTTGGTCTTCTCTTCGCCCTCGATGCGGCGGACGACGACGCGGTCGTGCAACGGACGGAACTTCATGGGGCCTCCGAATTCCTGCCTGAACGGCGAGCAGCTTGTCAGCGCTGCCGTGAGAGAGGGGCAAACTCCCCTCCTGCGGAAAACTTAGCACTCGTCGCGGACGAGTGCTAACGATTGTGAGCCGATTTCGCCTGCCGAGTCTAAGCTGACCTTTTTCGACGTCCGCTCAGCACGCCTGTGATGTGCTCCAAGCAGGACGCGAGATCTGCTTTCCTGCTGATCTCACGTGCGCCCTGCGGACTTTAATGCCGTGCCCGGGCAGGCGTGCTCGCGTGAGCCAGGAAGAAGCGCATCATCTCCCGGCTCGCGTCGAGGCCGCGCGGGTCGGTGTAAGTCCCGCTCGCACTGCCCCCTGACCAGGCATGCCCGGCACCATCTAGGATCCACTGCTCCAATAGCACCAGCTCGCCGCCCTCGCGCTGAACCATGCAGGTGTAGTTCATCCCGCCCTCGGACGTGTCCCGAGTGACCGTTGTATCCACCGTCCCACCGGAGGCTGCTTGCACGATGACCTGGTCACCGTTGACCGGGTTGACCGTGCGGTCAGCGTCGCCGTGAAAGAGAATGGTCGGGACCGTGCGTCGCGTGCCTCTCGGCTGGCCCGTGCCTCACCCGTTCATGACCGCAAAGGCGGTAGGCATATCCTTGGCCGCGCCGGCCGGAAGCTCCGAGTGCACGCCGACCGCCGCGAACAGATCGGGGTAGGTCGCCGCCAAGATCGCCGCTGCCGCGCCGCCAGCTGAAAGCCCCGCGGCATAGACCCGCGTCGGATCGGCTGAGAACTCGCGGATGACCTCACAGGCGATGCCCGCGATCAGAGAGGGCTCGCCGGTATCGCGCTGCTGATCGGACGCGTTGAACCAGTTCCAGCACTTCTGCACGTTGGCCGACTGCGGTTGGCCTGGGTGCGCGAGAGGAACAATCGGATCCGAGGCGCCGTGCAAGATCAGGGTTGGCGGCAGCCGGGCCTGACGTGCAGCCAAGCCCTCCGCCAGGGGATTAAAGTAGTCCACGACCGCTTTGATCCGGGCGTAAGACGCCGCATCCCGCACGAGAGCCTGTGCGAACTGATCGCGCGTTTCCCCGGTGTCGTCACCGCTTTCTGGCGCGACACGCTGGTCGATGCGGCGATCTTCCGCGAGTGGATGGTCGGCATAGGCCGGAAGTCAGCCTCCGGGCGGATCGCGCACCTCTTCTGCGAGATGTACCTCGAGCTTCAAGCCGTGGGACTGGCTGGGAGCTATCGCTGTCCCTTGCCGATCACGCAGATCGATCTCGGCGACGCGCTGGGGCTGTCGAACGTGCACGTCAACCGTGAGCTGAAGGACATGCGCGGTCAGGGCCTGATCACGCTGCGCAGCAACACGCTCGTGATCGAGGCTTGGGACGAACTAACTCGCGCTGGGGAGTTTGATGCCACGTACCTGCATCTGGAGAAGCGGGCCGCGGCATGAACCTTCGGCTCCAGCCAGTGCAGGTTGCAACGGACAGCGACGACACTGAGAGCCCGCTCGTCTTCGCGGACCGCTACCTCGTCGCGGTTCTCGTGCACCTCTCGGACGAGCATGGGGCCGAGGCTGGCATGTGGCTTCTGGAAGTCGGTTTCGGCCCTGTGAACGATCCAGACCCACCCAAGTTCGCGGATCTCGATGAGGCATAGGACTGGATCAGACGCAAGCTGGCCGCCTTCCCAGCGCAAGGCGTGGCAGGCGACGCCCCAAAACGCCCGGTCGGCGAACTGCATCACTCTACGGGGCCGGTTGGCATCAACCTGACACCATTTGGCGCGGAGAAGCGTTTCCCCTTCTCAACATGGAGGCGACATGACCGCGCGCGTTTATCCCGACGTGAACACCACCGCAGCCAGCAACCAGCCGGCCAACGAGCCGATCCACCGCCAGGGCCAGGATGTGGATACGGTCGATCAGCTCAGCAGCGTCGTCCTGCTCGGCCTTGCGGTCGTGGGCGCTGTCGCGGCCGACCTGTTGCTCGCGCTGGTCCTCTGAGAGGAACGAGGCTGTTCGGGCGGCTCTCAAAGCGGCCAACCGCGCAAGCTACTGCTGGGCACCCCAACGTGACCGAAGGTTTGCAATCAGAGGGAAGCAGCATCATGCGTTCGTTTGCAATCGGCATTGTTACTGCAACTTGTCTTTTTCTCTCGCCACTCTCCGCACTCGCTGAAAGCTCATCCAGGGATGATGACAGAGGCGGATCATACGATCGGAGCTATAACAAGAAAGATGACGGCAGATATCGCCGCGATGAAGATCGAGATTACGGTTACAGGCGAGATTATTCAGACGGCGCTCCGCGGCGTGGCTCGTCATTTCACATGAAGATCGGGGACGCGAAGATCCATGTCCGGTGCGGTCCCCGGGAAACGTTAAAGGACTGCATCGACGCCGCCATCACGCTGCTCGATAAAGCCCGTTCGCTGCCAGTTACAGGCGGCGCAAGTTCTGGATCAGGAAGTTCATCATCGAGGCCGTAAACGCGCTCACGCGGCCGCCCGCCCTGCAGCACGGCGCTACTCATCACTTTCCTGCTCGACATCAGCGAGCTGGGCCCGCAACGCCTTGATCTCGGCCTGCAGATCCCCAGCATCGACCGCCATCTCGATGCACTGCTCCTGCGCCTCGGCAAGCTGGAGGCGCAGCTCGCTCTTCTCGGAATTTTCGAGAGGGGGAGGTTGAAAGGCACGTGAAGACATGAAGCCCGAGCTATTTTTCGAGCGGAGAGCCGAGTAACCGGCTTTTGGCTCGTTCGGCAATGCCGACGATCCGATTCTACGACCTGTAGCGTTTGTCTCGTCTGAGTTTGGCCGAAGGGGTTCAGCATGCCTGGTGCGCCTATCGTTCCTGTTCCCAGCGAGACGCCTGACCTTCCGTTGGAGTGGATAGAAGCTGCAGAGCTTGCCGCTCACAACCTCGGCCTGGGCAAGAGCCTCGCTGCCCTAAGCCCAGAGCACTGGCAGCTTGTGCTAGCCAGCGTTACGGATCGGGTGCGGCTGCGCGGTGAGTTGCTGCCGGTTGGCTGGCGGCGCACGCTCGCGCGGCAGGTTGGTCGCGAAACGGAAGCTCGGGCAGCGGCGCATATCGTGGCTCTGCGAGCGAAGCGGGAGGAGATCGCCGCTCACGTCGCGCAGGAACTCGGGCTCGGGGATCTCGGTGAGCTCAGCCGTGAGGATCGCGCAGCGGTTGATCGACAGACCAACGAGACGATCGAGGCGTGCACGGCCGACAGCCCGGAGCCGGCTGACTGCTCAGACGCCGACAGAACCATGCGGCGGCTACTCGCCGAACACCGCGCTTTGCAGGAACAGCGGGCCAACGAAGACAACGCGCGTTAGGCGGGGAAGGGCGAGCTGTTCGCCCCTGAGAACGATGTCTGAAGCATTGTCCCTGATCGAGGCGAGCGCCGCTGAGCTGCCTGCTGAAACGGTGGCCCACGTCCAGGCGTACCAGCGCGTGAGCAAGGCTGAGGCGACCGTGCGAGCTTATGAGTCAGACGCCGCGACGTTCGAGGCAGCGGCCTTCCTCGTTCAGGAGGGGGAGCAGGGGAGGGCAGCCTCGACCATCGGGCGTCGCCTCGCCGCGATCCGGTACGCGCATAGCGGGTTCCTGTGGCCGGTCCGACTCCTCTGTGGCCCAGCCTTAAGCGCTGCGCACAATATCGTTGCGTCGCGCTGAAGGCCGGTCGGATCTGTGTTATAGCGCCAGCATGCAAAAACCTCTCGCGCACCCGTTCACGATAACCGTCGCGGCGGACAAGCCTCTCCGCAGCACCTTCTCGTGGACCGTCCGGCAGCGGGGGGGGATGGGGAGAAAGCAGTCGCTCATTGCCTACGCCACCTTCGA
This sequence comes from Methylobacterium segetis, assembly GCF_004348265.1. GTDB lineage: Bacteria > Pseudomonadota > Alphaproteobacteria > Rhizobiales > Beijerinckiaceae > Methylobacterium > Methylobacterium segetis. The sequence goes on along the minus strand of NZ_SMNT01000011.1, from coordinate 46,537 downwards.
GGAGGCTCGCTTAGCCGGTAAGACTGCGCTCGATGAGATGGTTGCAGCCTGGAAGCGGGAAACAGTCCACTTCACAGCCGCCTGAACGCTACTGCCCCCGACGAAGGTGACGGGGCTTCGCGTAGGGCCTCGATCTCTCCGGCACGGTGAGCGCCTCCTCACTGATCTGCGTCGGCGCATCATCTGAGAAGGGAGGTGCCGGGAGCGGCATCCAATGGGTCGGGTCCTTGTACCGCGTCAGCATGTACCCACTGTCTGCCAGAGAGACGATCCATTCCTCGCTCCTGCGACAGGCCACAACGACGGGTGGACAGGCGATCCCGAAGGCGTATTCGGCCCAATCCACTGTGCCGCCACTGAGCAGGATCCACGTATCATCACGCGGGGCCGTCTCGATTGACTGCCATTCCGACATGCCCTGTCTCCCGGCCCGTGGACCGCATCACCGGCGGCTGAATGGGATCATGGCAGGCAGAGCGCCCTCAAGATACCTGCTGCGGCTGCGCAGCAAGCATCATGTCGGAGCCTAGAGTGATGGTTCCGCAGGCGCGTCCTAGAAGGATGCGCTCTCGATAAGCGTCTCAATCAGGCGGAGAAGCTCCTGCTGCTCTGGACCACCACCTGCGACGAGGAAGGAGCCAAGCTCAATCTCGGTCGGTAGACCACCGGGCGGCTGGTTTGGCACGTGCAAGACCACGGGGCGTACTGTCGTGGCACTCCGGGCCAGGAACCAGCGATGCCCGTTGGGGCTGGCGTACAGTTCTCTCCTGTCGGACGTCATCGGGGGATCCTCCGTGACATTCCTAGCTGGGATGTCCCCGTTTAGGAGACGAGGGTAAGTTCGCCTTCCAGCACAGCGCGCTCGCCCAAAGCCGATCTTACTCGGTACGCTGGCTCGCCCGAGCGCTCCTCTGGCATGAGCCGAACGATCTCGTAGATGCTGCTAACAGCACTGCCGCGATCAGCTGATCCGTGCCGCTGGGCCTGCCGCACCTGCTGGCCGATCTTGAACTTGTGTGACATCTGCAATTCTCCTGGACCTTACAACTTCGCAGTCCGTGGTCACCTCACCGCCGCGCTCTGGCCTTGCGGGCAACAAAGCGCGCATCACGGGCCGCCTTCTGCTCAGCGACCAGCGAGGCTTGTCGCTCCACCTTCTCGGCAGCCTGACGGGCAGCTTCTGCCGCCTCGCACTCCCGCGCAGCAAGCGCCTCAGTCTCGCGCTGAGCCTCGGCAGCAAGACGAGCCATCTCCCGCTCGTTGACCCGAACCTCACGCGCCTGGACGACAGTTCGGCGCGCAGCCTGCCTGGCGAGGACAATGGAGTCATCGGCTGAAGGGCGTGCCCGGAACCGAGCTAGCGTGGCCTGCCGCGCCTTCGCAGCGGCCTCAAGCCGATCGACGATCGGATTGGTTTTGAATTGACCCACGCACATTCCTTATGCGCACCGCGGCTGAGCGCGAGTACTGAGAGAATAGAAAAGCCGCTCCGGACGGAGCGGCTTCCATGATGGTCAACGGGGAGGAGACCTCACGCAGCCTGCAGGCTTCCGGCTGATTGCTTGCCCGAGCGGCGGTCCGTTTCCATCTCGTAAGAAACCTTCTGGCCTTCGTCGAGGGTCTGCATGCCGGCGCGCTCGACGGCCGAGATGTGGACGAACACGTCCTTGCTGCCGTCCTCAGGCTGGATGAAACCAAAACCCTTGGTTCCGTTGAACCACTTCACGGTGCCGATGCTCATAGGGATTTCCGTATCTTGGCAGACAATAAGATGTGACAAGCGCACGCAAGCACGCGCTCGGTCGCTCGTCGTCGAAATAGAATAGAAATGCAGAACGCGCGCCCGATCGGGCGGCATAGCCGGCTATCTGGCCGAAACTCGATAGCTGCTTTCTACACCATCAGGAGGAGATCTACAACCGAGCCAAGGCGATTTCAGGAAAACGGTAAAAACACTGGCTGATGAACGACACAGAACACGATCATTTTTTGGGATTTCTCACTGATGAGCCCCCAGAGCTGAGAGCCCAACTTGGCTGATCATTTCTTCGAACTTTCCCCGCACCGGTGCGCGTGCACCTCGTCGAATTCCCAGTGATCGGCAAGTCGAAGACCAGCTTCACGGACGCGCTCCACAACGCCGACCCGAGCACCGCCATGCCCGAGGGGCTGCCGGACGACCTCAACGGCGACGGGAAGAGCGCGATCGAGCCTGTCGGCGACGCGCCGGGCTCCGCCGGCATCCAGGTCGGCGATCCTGTTCCGCTCCGGCCAGGGGAGATGGGGGTGCAGGATACCGTGACGGCCCGGCCGGGCGAGATGCTGAGCGGGATCCTGCATTTCGACCTGCCGGACACTTATGTCCGGCACCGCCACATCCTCTCGCACGAGGACAACGAGATGATGCGCGCCTACACGGTGATCGACCCTGGTCTGATAGCCTGACGACGTACGGCCGGCCTGATCTACGAGAACGGCGTGCCAGGAGGGCGCGTAAAGAGACCAGCAACGCGCTGGAGCTGCTGCCCACACTCCCAGGCATGCCTCGGCATCAGGCGAATGGCCAGCTCGCCTCTGCCACGCAGCTTCAGGCCGAGAACCGGCCAGCTTCGATGGTCCATGGTACCGACCCGCCGGGCGATGAGCGGCAGCTGACAGGTCTCGATCTGGGCCCCGTTCAGGGGAGGTGGATTGTTGGGGCTGCAGAGGACGCTGATTACTAAGAGTGCGTGGCCCAAAGCTGCGGCTTTGGCAGGGGTGACATCGATGGGTATGTCTCGTTCGTTGACCCTCACATTCAGCTGAGGCTTACCGGCTTGGCTCATCTCCACCGTGAACGCGACAGCTGGTGCCAAGGTCTTCTCGCTCTTCGGATGCACCTCTCATTCGCTGACAAGACGACCACCTTGGCAGCCTTCGGTTCCTCTGGACGACTGCTCCTCGGTCCCATGATGCTCAAGCAACGAATGGCCGCTTTCGAGGGCCCACACGGATCGGTTGAATGGCAAATTTGGGCGCAAAACGGACCTGAAAATCTTGGCGCAATGTCGCACTCGCCCGAGATAGGCTAGCGGCAGAAGCCAACATCCAAGAAGGATCTAAGGGTTCCGCTCACACGGCCTGACCGCCCGCTCCGCGATACGCCCTTCGCGCAGAACGGACAGAACGACCGAGCGGTCGAGGCAGTCAGCATCGAGCAAGCGGATCAAATCGTCAGCCCCGCCGATGGCATGGCCATCCAGGCCGATGATGACATCACCCGCCCGCAACCCGCCGGCAGAAGCCGGACCACCAGCTTCGACCGCGCCGATCCGCACAGCCCGGGGACCCGCCCCAATCGCGATGGCGATGCCGCGCGGCAGCGGTACGGTCTGAGCCACGATGCCCAGATGCGCTCGGCGCACCCGACCGTGGCGCAGAAACGCACCGAGCGCGAACCGCGCCGTGTTGCTGGAGATGGCGAAGCACAGACCCTGCGCGCCCCCAATCATGGCCGTGTTAACGCCGACCACCTCGCCAGTTGCGGACACGAGCGGACCGCCGGAACTGCCGGGGTTGAGCGCCGCATCCGTCTGGATCACGTCATCGATCAGGCGCCCATTGCGTCCGCGAAGCGAACGGCCGAGCGCTGAGACGACCCCAGCCGTGACGGTGGACTCGAAGCCGAGCGGATTGCCGATCGCGACAACGAGGTGGCCGCGGCGCAATGACTTGGAATCGCCGAGGGAGGCTGCCTTGGTGCCCGGTGGCAGCCCAGCCCGCAGCAGGGCAAGGTCCGTGTCGGGATCGTTCCCGATGACCTCGGCCTCGGCTTCGGCGCCATCTGCGAGAGCAATACGGACCCGCCGGGCCGCTGCTACGACGTGGCTGTTGGTGAGGATCAGCCCATCGCCAGCCAGGATCGTGCCCGAGCCGAAGCTGCCTCGCGGGCCGACGCGGTTCTCGACCCGAACCACGGAGGGGCCGACGCGGTCCGCGGCCTCCGCAACGGCGCGCGAGTAGGCATCGAGCGGCAGCTCGCATCGGCGGTCGTCCGCGAGATGGTCCGTCTCCGCACGCATGTTCCGTTCCTAAAGGTGGATGACGCCGAGCCGGGCCGCATGCGCGACCGCTTCGGTCCGCCCGTCTGCGTCGAGCTTGTCGAGCAGAGCGCCGACGTGAAACTTGGCTGTGTGCACCGAGATGCCGAGCTGACGGGCGATGCCCTTGTTCGAGGCGCCCTCGGCTAGGAGGGCCAACACCTCCAACTCGCGCGGCGTGAGTTCCGCATCCGGGTGTGGTCCGGCCTCTGGCTCGGCTGGGACCACGGAGACGTCGGCCTGTTCTCCGGGGCTCGCAAGGCGCAGCCCGGGCAGATCCGCCAGCAGGGCAGCGAGGCGGTCAGCCAGCGCTGGATCCGGCACGGCGAGCGCGACAACGATTTGTCCTGGATGATCCTTTCCGGTCACGGTGTCGGTCGCTCCGCGACCGTGAGCTGGACCTGTAGATCAGCGCCGGCACGCCGCAGCGACAGCGCGACCGTTCTGCCGATGCTGTCGGGGCCGAGATCTTGCTGCACAGCTCTGAGGCTCTCGACCGACTTCCCGTTCCAGCCCGTGATGACGTCGCCTTGCAGCAGGCCGGCCGCCGCGCCTGGACCGTCCGCTGCGACGCTCATGATCATCACGCCGGCCCCACCATCGGGCAATCGAATCGGCTGCAGGCCCAGACCGAGATAGCCGCGTACGATCCGCCCATCGATCCTTAGCTTGGCCGCGACACGCTCGATCGTGCCGGTCGGTATGACGAGCACGCGTCGACGCGGTCCGAAGACCACCATGCCAAAGGCATGGCCGTGTGCGTCAACGACGAGGCCGCCTTCGGCTTCGCGTCGCAGCGTCAGGCCGAGCTCGATCCGCGCATCGATGCTGCCGCCGCGAAGCGAGCGCCAAGCTGGTCCAGCCAGTGCGACCGTGCCAAGCGCGGGCAGCGGCTGGCTCTGGACACTTCCAACAGCAACCACCAGGCCGCCGGCCGCGACCGCGGGCGCCGACAGCGTCACCGGCCGAAGGTCGGCCTCGACGCGCAGAAGCGCGACGTCCGTGGAGGGATCGCGCCCGACGATCGTTGCAGCTGCGGTCGAGCCCCCCGGCAGGTCGACGCTGATCTCGCCATCGTCGGCCAGCGCTTCCTCTGCAGTGATGATCAGATCAGCCTGCCACGCGAAGCCGCTCGCCCGAGAGCGGGACGAACGGACCGCGACGAGGCTCGGTGCCACACGGCCGACGAGATCCGAGAGTTCGGCTGAGAGGCTGACGAGAAGGGAGGGCGTAGCAGCAGCGGACATGGAGACCTCCTGGTTGAGGCTCAATGTGCGACCGGCCGAGGTTCCCTTCTACTGACCAGATGGGCAGGTCAGCTCGTGGCACCGTCCGGACTTTGAACGCCGAAGCATCTGAGCAACTCGAGGTTTTGGGCCGGACCAGCCGGCTGTGGCGGCAAGCGGAACGTCTGCCTTTAGGCCGACTGGCGGGTCAACTTCGGCAACTTTTGGCCGGAAGCGGAACGGCGGCTTTCGGGCGGAAGGTATGGAAAAGCGGACGTGACCTGACCCGCATTTTGGACCGGGCCACTTGCGAGGCTACTGCATGGTCGTGGCCATGGGTTAGCGGAAGGCGAGATCCGGGAAGCTGACAGGCGCGGGCGGCCAATACGTCAAGAACAAGTGCGGCCGGACGCGGTTGTAGGTGGTTTGCCAGAGGCTGATCACGGTCTGCGCCTGCCTCAGCGAGGAGAAGATCTCCTGGCGCAGGCACTCGTCGCGCAGCTCTGCTCGCAGATGCCCGCCTCTCTGCACGCGACGGCGATGCTTTTGCCCTGGGCTGTCTGCACCTCGATCTAGCGCAGCGTCAGCACCACCTGCTCGGCACTCGGCCTCTGTCCTCGCCTCATCTCCAGCTCCTTCGGTCCTGGCTGATCCTCGCAATCAGCCCGGTCCAAAACCAGCCGGTCAGCTCACCTCCCGCGCCGGCATCCCGGCCGGGTGCGGCGCGGCCGGTGGGTCAGCCGCAAGGCGACACTGAGCACCGTCAGCGCCAGCACGGTGATCCCGACGGACTTGTGCCACTGGTACAGCTGGAACTGGCGCAGCGGCGAAAGCCCCGCATGGGTCATGGTCAGACCCATGCCTATCAGGTTGAGCACGCAGAGCGCGCTCGTCTCGTGCAGCAGGATGGCCACGGCGGAATACCGCCGCGAGGATATTCTGGTCGCCGCGACTGTCCTCCTGTAATGCCGGTCAGTCTTGGCGCTCGAAGGCGCCCGCGATGGTCAGGTGCAGCTCGTCGCCGATCAGCGGCACGTTCGGTTCGCGCACGAGCAACCCGAACCAGGCAGGCGGGCATTGAGGCGCCATCTGGCCGAGAGCTGCCCGTCTCCCTTCCACCTCTGGGCCGCAGAAGCGGCCATTGGCCCTCACTGAGGGGAACGTGCTGAAGTGGTCTGCTAATTCTGCTCGAGCGGTGGCAAGACGGAGGATCCAGAGGGCCGGACATCTTGCTGCAGAGCGTCCTGCTAGCGGCCGCGGCGTCGGCGCAAGCCCTTGGTTGAGCGAAGTGTTACTTGGATTGGTGGGAGCGGGCTCGCAGCGATAGGAGCGCTTGGCGTCGCCAGTGATGTACGTGAAGCGGCCACCGGCCATCTTGCAGTCTGCCCCGAACCGTTGAACAGCCCAGTGCTCGCAGGCGCAGAAGCGAACGTCTGTTGCGGCTCTGGCAGCCATCTCGCGGTGACCTGAAGCGGCCGTTCTCTGCGCAAAGGAAATTCCGGCTGCGAGCCTTCCTCAGGCAGCCAGCAACGCGACGGCAGGTCCGAAGAACTCGTCGTGGATGCGGTCCGAGCGGACGGGCTCTGGGGTGTTTCGCAGCCCGTATGGCCGACCCCGAGAAAACCCAGTAGACTGAAGCCATGCGCGCAAAGCGAAATCCCCATTTGTGGAGGATTGCCGCATGAGTGGATTGCTGGACGAAAAAATCGCCAATGGGGCCAGTGCTCCCGAGACGCTCGGTTCAGGGTCACGCACGAGTTCGGAAGGCGCGCGAGCACCAGAAGACCTCACTCGCAATCCCATATTCCAGACCCTCGTCCACGAGCGCACGCGCTTCGGCTGGATCCTGACCGGGCTGATGCTGGTGGTCTATTTCGGCTTCATCGGCCTCATCGCCTTCGACAAGGCGCTGCTCGCCACCAAGGTCGGCGGCGGCACCGCGTCGCTCGGCCTGTTCCTCGGCGTCGGCGTCATCGTCTTCGCCTTCATCCTCACCGGCATCTACGTCGTGCGCGCCAACGGCCGCTACGACGCCCTGACCGCCGAGCTCACGCGGAGCCTCGGCCGATGACCCACTTTGTCGAGGCTCTCCTCGCGCTTGTCACAATCACCGCGCCCATGCAGAGGCACGCATTCGCCCTCCGCGCAGGGATTTAACAGGAGAGTCGCGGCTTCTACCAGCAATATGTCCTCAGATTTACCGGGTTTAAAAAATTACTATCTCGTCGGTGCTTTACTACTCCCAAATCGCCCCATTTAGTTTGGTGGCGGGCCCCTTAGCCACTGGCTTGCAATTCCTCGATTATTTAAGGGTGTATTTCAGCCGTCAAGCTCTGGCTTTTCGCGATTAGGCGCCAATCCCGAGATCGGCGATAGCGCCAGCGCGCATGCGTGGGATCCGAACGCCTCGCTTCAGCATGTCACGCAGTTGTAGATAGATCATTGCAGTCATCAACGCATCGTTGCTCGCGTCATGCTGAGTAATAGCGGGAATACTCAGGTCTTTTAATATTGAATCAAAACTTAGGTCAATCAACAAATGGTCAGGAGCATCTCTGTACTTGCATTTATAATACATCGATGAAACATCAATTCGCTTGTTAGGGAGATGAATTCTCAGAAGGCGCAAGAGATAGCGGTCGATCATCCCCACATCGAAGTCCGTGTAGTAGCCGACGATGGGGCGACTGCCTACGAAATGCAATAATTCTGGCATGATCTCGCGCATTGGGCGCCCGTGCTGCAGGTCGTGGTCAAGGATGCGATGAACCTTGATCGCCTCCGGGGCGGACTTTCGATTGGTTTTCGCCAATGCTTCGAAACGCTCGCTCGTCAAGATTCGATCGCCACGGATGCGGATCGCGGCAATCGTGATGATCTCGTCCTTGCGCAGGTTGAGCCCTGTCGTTTCGCAATCGACGGCTACGACCTCGTCGGGGGGAGCCTCGCCGAACAGGAAGGCGTAGCGGGGATCGGAGATCCGTGCTCGGTCGATCGCGCGCCGCACGCTTCGGAGCATGTCAGGGTCCCGTGAGGCTGTAGCGCACGTGGATCAACTCGCGAAAGCGACGCACGATGCGGAGCGCGTCGCGTAGCATGTCCCGCTCCACGGTCGGCATAGCGCCGACATTGACGGCGGACGTGGCGTCGGTCCGGCCGCGATGCCTCGCATCAATCTGCGCTGAGAGCCTGAGATTCATGAAAATGGTCAGCGCGCTGAGGATCTCTCCGGCGAAGTGGGCATCCAGCGCCCCGCGTGCAACGAGTGCCTCAGCGCGCTGTCTCGTCGACCCGGCCAAGGTATCATGCTCAAGAGACAAAACGCGCACACCGTGGATGATAGGGAAGGTACCGTCGCGCTTCAGGTCAATGTCTTTCCGCCGGAAGCCAATCGTAGCGAATACGGTGCCGAGCACGCCCAGATCGTCTGTCGAGAACAAGTCGATCAACTTGGCGATCTCGGCGAGAAGCCGCGTCTCTCCTCGGACCATTTCAATCAGGCTCGCCTTGGCGCCCGCCAGCACGTGGGTATCGCCCGCTACTGCAACGGCGTCGGCGAAGATCGACAGGTTCATGGCGGCCTCGCTGTCGGCCGCATGGACCCAGGTTCGCAGTTGCGCCAGAAACTTATCGATGGGCTGCGACCAGAGCGGGTTGCGCACCATGATGTTGCCGGGGCAGGGTGGGAAGCCGAAGCTCTCCAGAGCCAGAGTGAAGTCGGCCTGGAATGTCGCGAGATCGGCCTCAGGAACTGGCCGCGCGAGAAGTAGGCCATTGTCTTGGTCTGTGCGCACGCTTTGCTCACCGCGCCCCTCGGACCCCATCAGGAAAAGACAACCAGCTTCACGGATCGCAGGCGGAGCGACGATCTCAAAGAGCTTGCCATGCAGCCGGCTGTTGAGATCGGCTGTGATGTTATTGATGGCTTCAACGCGCACGCCCTGGCGACAAAGGCGTTCGACCTGCTCCTGGATATCGTGGGCTGCACCGGACAGGTCGGCGACCGAGGTCGCTCGCGCGATCCGACCGGGAATCAGCTGGGAGTTGCCGGCGAAAAGCCCGAGAATGTCGAGGTCGCGTAATAGCCCAACATAGCGTCCATCCTCGGTCACCGCGATCCGCCGCTTATTGGACCGCGTCATGATCAGCAAGGCGTCGACGAGGAGCTGGTCGGCGTTGATTGATACCACTTCAAACTGCGCAATCTCTCTTACCGGAGTCTCGGCGGGTAGGCGCCGGATCATACAGGCGCGGGTGAGCTTCAGGCCGGTAACCACTCCGGTCCGTTCGCCATCGTCGACGAACACGGCGTCGGTGTCGGCCTCCAGCATGGCGTGCGCTGCGGCCTCCAAAGTGGCGCAGCCCCTGATGAAAACGGCCTCACTGTGGCGTGCATCGCGGATGCGGGTCCCGAGTACCGAGTCTATGCCTCTGAGGTCGCGCTGTGTCGGTAGCGCGTCGAGTTTGCGCGAGAGTTCAGCGTAGAAGAAGGCGGCGAACCCGTCGTTGCGATGAACGAGGTCGAGAATGTTGCTCCGTGGAAGTAGGAAACACAGCGTCTCCTCCGCGGCGACGAAATCTTCGCCCGCTTCGTTATGCACGACGGCGCGCGCGTCGAAAATGTCGCCTGCGCCGAGGACATCGTGAAGCGCTGCGCCATGCCGAGCTTCGACAGCACCCTTGATGATGACATGCAGGAAATCAGATGCCTGCCCCTGATGCACGATCACGGCACCCGGGCGAAAATAGGCGATGTCAATTCGTTGTTTGAGTATCTCCGCCTCGTCGTGGGTCAGGCGATCAAACGGCGGGCTCAGGGTATCGAGGCTCTGCATCGTCTAAGCCTGTCCCGATCAGTCTCGCGGCCGAGTGAGCGTACCTCGCCTATCGCAAACATTAAATGCTACCTCGGCGGGCGGCCCGTCCGTACGGGTTGAGTACCACCCACAAGGACCTGCGGCCGCCTCGACGAGCTGTGGCTTAAGCTGTCTGGTGGCGAAACGTTGTTGGGACCAGGTGCGTCGGGCGATTGAGGAATACGCCTCGCGCTTTGACGACTCGCGCCGGCGCCGCTCTGCTGGCGCCGCTGCAGCGCACGCTTGCCAAGCGCAAGAAACACCGGAAGCTCATCCTGCAGACCCTGGCCACCTTCCCTCGATCTTGAGGCATCGGACGAGCGATTACTTCAAAACGCCCAGCCGGCGAATGACCGCTATGAGGAAGGCGATCGGTTCGGCCAAATGACCGAGATGAGCGCTTAACCGACCTCGTGCGCCGCGGCCGCCGCGTTGCCACGGATCAGTTCGCGCCCCGCGTAGATGCCGCCGGCTGTCTCCATCGCAAGGCGCTCACCGTCGCGCCGGCGAACCTCGGTCATCACTTCGCTCGCCGCCTCCGGCTCATCCCCAATCGTCAGGAGCGCCTGTTCGCCAAAGGCGAGCGCCGACTCGACCGTCTCGCGGATCTGATAGGTGACGCCCGCTTGGATGAGCTCTACCGCATGCGCCCGGTCCCGCGCACGGGCAAGGACCGGCACGAGCGGGAACTCCGATCTCGCGATTTTAGCGATGCACTTGGCGGTCTCAGGATCGTCGACGCAGATCAGGACTGCGCGTGCCACAGCGGCGCCCGCCGCATGCAGGATGTCGAGCCGGGTGCCGTCTCCGTAATAGACCTTGAAGCCGAACCCCTCCGCGAGGCGGATGTTCTCGGCGTTGGTGTCGATGATCGAGACCGAGCACCCGCGTGAGATCAGCGGCTGACTGACGATCTGCCCGAAGCGGCCAAACCCGATGATCAGCGCGCTGCCGACCAGGTTCTCCGGGACCTCGAGGCCCTCCGTCGAGACGGACGGTCTCGGCCCGAACCGGTCAAGGGCGATCACCATCAGGGGCGTCATGGCCATCGACAGGATGACGGTCGCCGTCAGGATCGCGTTGGTCGTGCCGTCGATGATCCCGGCGCTCGTCGCGGCGGCGTAGAGCACGAAGGCGAACTCGCCGCCCTGAGCCATCAGGGCCGCCCGCTCCATCGCCTCGGGATGCGAGGCCCTCAGGGCTCGGGCCACACCGTAGATGACGAGGCTCTTCGCGACCATGCAGGCGGCGACGCTCGCCAGGATCAGGGCCCAGTTCGCGCCGATCACCGCGAGATCGAGGGACATCCCGACGCCGAGGAAGAACAGGCCGAGCAGGATGCCGCGGAAGGGCTCGACGTCGGCCTCTAGCTGATGGCGGAAGCTCGATTCCGAGAGCAGGACGCCCGCCAGGAAGGCGCCCATGGCCATGGACAGGCCGCCGAGTTGCATGGCGAGCGCAGAGCCGAGCACCACCAGCAGCGCCGCTGCGGTCATCACCTCGCGCGCCTTCGCGGTGGCGAGCAGCCGGAACAGGGGATTGAGCAGCCAGCGGCCGGCCACCACCAGCGCCGCGAGGGATCCGATCGCGATGGCGATGGCGACGGCGCGCTCGCTGCCGCTCGTCTCCGGGCCGCCGGGCGTCAGCACCGCGACGATGGCGAGGAGCGGGACGATGGCGAGATCCTCCAAAAGCAGGATCGCGACAATGCGCTGCCCCTTCGGGGTCGAGAGCGACCCGCGCTCGTCCAGGAGTTGCATGACGATCGCGGTCGAGGTCAGCACGAAGCCGGTGCCGGCCACGAAGGCGACGGTTGCGGAGGAGCCGAGCGCGATGCCCACCAGCGTCAGGGCACCGATGCAGGTACCGACCTGGGCGAGGCCGAGCCCGAAGATCTCGCGCCGCAGTCCCCAGAGCCGGGACGGCTCCATCTCCAGCCCGATGATGAAGAGGAACATCACGACGCCGAGTTCGGCGACATGCAGGATCGCGTGGGGATCCGTGAACAGGCCGAGGCCGAACGGTCCGATCGCGAGCCCGGCCACGAGATAGCCGAGAACCGAACCGAGACCGAGCCGCTTGAACAACGGCACCGCCACGACGCCCGCGGCGAGGAGGGCGACGACTTGGACGAGTTCGCTCGCCGCTCCGGACGCTTCGACGGCCATGTGATGCTGAAACCTCGCTGGAGGGGGACCCTGCCGATCAGGCGCGGGGAGGGGGCTTGGCCGACGGCGCGGTCCGGCCTGCCAACCGTCGCGGATCGCGTTCAGGGATAGCGGACGGACGGCGGGGCTTCGGGCAGGGGTATGAACTCGGCATCACCCGGCACGCTGTCGAAGCGGGCCTGACGCCAATCCTCCTTCGCCTGCTCGATCCGCTCGGGTCGCGAGGAGACGAAATTCCACCAGAGATGGCGCGGCCCGTCCATGGGCTCGCCGCCCAGCACCATGAAGCGCGCGTCCCGCGTCGCGCGCACGCTGATGCGGTCGCCCGGGCGGAAGACCAGCAACTGCCCAGGCCCGAAGCCGTCGCCCGCGATCTCGATCGCGCCGGCGACCGTGTAGATCGCGCGCTCGTCGTAGGTCGGATCGAGGGGCAGGACCGCGCCAACCTTGAGCATCACGTCGGCGTAGACCATCGGGCTCGAGGTGCGCACGGGCGAGCGTGCTCCGAAGGCTTCACCAGCGATCAGGCGCACGGACTTGCCCTCGCCCGTGAGGAGCGGCAGCGCAGAGGCCTCGTAATGCTCGAAGGCCGGGTGGGTCTCCTCGTCCCGCGCGCTGAGGGCGACCCAGCTCTGGATCCCGAACAGCTTCGAGCCGGTCTGCCGGAGATCGGCGCCTGTCCTCTCCGAATGCGTGATGCCACGGCCGGCCGTCATCCAGTTCAACTCGCCCGGGCGAATCGGTAGCTCTGTGCCCAGGCTGTCGCGGTGCATGATCTCGCCGTCGAACAGGTAGGTGACGGTGGACAGGCCGATATGCGGGTGCGGGCGGACATCCATGCCCTGGCCGAGCAGGAACTCGGACGGGCCCATCTGGTCGAAGAACACGAACGGTCCGACCATCCGGCACTCGGTCGAGGGTAGTGCCCGCCGCACGGCGAACGAGCCGAGATCGCGCGAGCGCGGGACGATCAGGGTCCGGATGGCGTCGCAGGAGAAGCGGTCGCCCGGTACCGGGTCATCCGCGCTGTGCCAGCTCATGTCTGTTCCTCCCTGTACTTCGGTCGCGGCCATCGCGAGCGAGCTTCCTGCCTCGCAAGCGACGCACCGAGCGGGAGCACTCTGTCACCACGCAGATGGCGTGAGAATGGAAACAAAAGAAAGACATCGTTTCCGATCCTGAGGATTCCTCGAACTGCCACCCGAATTTGTGAAGAGCAAAGGTCAGTGACGCACAGGCGAGCGCCCGAAATCCACCTCATGGCTCTTGGCAGGCACGCCTCTCTCCGTGTCTGGCCTTAAGCGGCCGGTCCGCCTCCCGCAGCTGAATTGCGGAAGTGGACGTTCGTTGCGGGCTGGGCGAACGCCTCGAGGTGACCCCAAGCAATCTCTCGCTACGACCATGTAGCTTGTCGGTGGCTTGATCGTCCGACCAGCACCCGTGGAGTGCTGGGGCTCGCCCGTACGCTGGGTGCTGTCTCCTTCACAGTCGGTGAGTTCCGAACGGCAGTTCACTACGTGTCGGTCCTGCCCCATGATTGAGACGTGGGCAGTCGGAGGAGCCCGCACGAGCGCTGACGTTCATCTGCAGAAGCGCTGTCCGAATGCGCTTCTATCAGTAGAGTTGAGCGGGCGCGGCATCTCGACCGCCGGCATCTAGCCTGTATCCGTTGCTTTAACTTGCACAGAATCACTGTTTGAATTCTCTGCTGACCTTCTCGCGCATGCTCGTGAAGCTTTTGCCTCCAGGCCGGCTGACGACAGCTGTGACCGTCTTGCAGGCGAGCGAGACTGTCTTGACTGACCAACCCTCTGTTTGACGGAAGGATTTCTTCCGCACGCGCTCACAGACAGGTGCCGGCGCGACCTTGGTTGCTGCTGTAGCCACCTTCGGAGCCTGAGCAGGACGTGCAGCGACCGCTCCTGGCACAGCAAGGAGCGCGAGAAGCAGAACAAGGCGGAGCATGGCTGAGACCTCAGGATAGGCCCACTAAGACAACGCTCCAACCTTGACCATTGTTCAGGCTGGAAGGCTGCTTCCTGCACGATCTATCGACGTGTGCGCCCATCCGAGGAGCGCACGTTCCAACCAGTGGCGGGTAGACTCTAGACGATGCAACTGGCCTCACCTCACGCTGTCCCGCTTTCCCTGTACGCCCGCTACGTCACCAACCAAGCCCGGTATCGGCAACAGCGTGCCTGCGTCCTGAGCAGAAGAAACCCCAGCCTTCTTTCGCTGTTCGGCACCCAGTGTCCGGCGACGTGCCCGAGCTGCGCCGGGCGGACTGAGCCCCGCTCAATGCAGGCCGCAATCAGCTCATGCGGCTGAGAACGTAGCAGTCCTCAATGGCCCAGCGGGGCTCGGGCCGGATTCCTGTGTCAGCACGTGGGATACGGCGATACACGTCGCTGTCGCGCAGATAGACCTCGTGCGCGGTGACGTGTTCAGGGCAGGTCCAATGGCCGCCGTAGCGGCTGTCAGGTTGCGTGTCCTCACCCAGGCCGACCATGGCAGCCGTATGGCGGCGCTCAAGAACGTCGCTCAGACGATCCCAAAAGTGCTCCGCGGTCTCGCCCGCTTGTGGATGCGCGCCTTCCCACGTCCAAGCACACCAGCCGCGTGCGCGCGTCCACGCCTGAGCCGCCACGAGCATGAGTTCGATCTCACGCCGGTCTGTCCCTTGCTCGTACAAGGTGTGCGCCAAATCGGCCGCCGTCTCAGCCGGAAGCGCCTGCGCAAGGGCCGACAGGAACGGACCCGCGGTCTCTTCATCGATGAAGTGACAGACCGAGTCCACGACGGCGACAATCGCGCAGAGGCCGCATTCGCCGGAGCCATATGCCTGTCGATATGGGCTGCACCTCTCCACAGTGACGAGCGGACAGCCGTAGAGGCTGGCGTCCACCGCCATCTCCGGGCGAACCGCGGCCGCATGGTTGCCGACGACCGGCGTGCCCTGGGCCATGCTCTGCGCCCAAGCAGAGGGCCGACCCGGGCCGATGAACGGGATCGCGGCGGTGGCTGCGGCGAAGATCCGTCTGGTGACCTCCATGACCGCCTCCTGAGAAGCGCCCGCTCAGGCGGGCCGCTTCAGGGAAATCCCGCCCCAAAGACCCGCGCTGGATGTAACACCCCGTCGCCGGCCCGGCTTCGCAAACACCGAGCTCGTTCCTTTTCCTCGCCCCAAGCAACTCCGCGCAACTTCACTCGGCTGGAGTGGCCGGCGCGATGCCGGTGACCTGTGCCGACGGCTCCGCGCTGATCCAGTGGTACAGGATCCCGCCCAGCACGCCGCCGAGCAGCGGCGCGATCCAGAACAGCCAGAGCTGCGCCAGAGCCCAACCGCCCGCGAACAAGGCTGGCCCGGTGCTGCGGGCCGGGTTGACCGACAGGTTCGTGATCGGGATGCCGACGAGGTGCACGAGTGTCAGGCAGAGTCCGATCGCCAGCGGTGCGAACCCGGCCGGCGCCTTGCCGTGCGTTGCTCCCATGATGACGAACAGGAACATCATTGTGAGCACCACCTCGGCGACGAGGCATGAGACGAGGCCATAATGGCCCGGCGAGTGCGCGCCGTAGCCATTGGCCGCAAAGCCGTTGGCGGGATCGAAGTTCGGCGATCCGCTCGCGATCGCGTAGAGCAGCGCCGCGGCGATGATGCCGCCGATGACCTGCGAGATCACGTAGGGCGCGATATCCTTCGTCGGGAAGCGCCCGCCGGCCGCGAGGCCGCAAGTCACGGCCGGGTTGAGGTGACAGCCCGAGATGTGACCGACCGCGTAGGCCATGGTGACCACGGTGAGGCCGAAGGCGAGCGAGACGCCGAGCAAGCCGATACCGATCTGCGGGAAGGCGGCCGCGACCACGGCGCTGCCGCAGCCCGCGAAAGTGAGCCAGAAGGTGCCGATCGCCTCGGCGGAGCATTTGCGGATGTCCATGGACGCTGCCTGAGTTCGGCGAGGTAACAGTTCCGGTCTCCGATCACGACGCGAGAGCGAGCTCAGTTAAGCCGTCAGTTTAGGAAAGATCGGCTCAACTGCCTCGCGGTTTTCTGACCTCGGCCGACCTTCGGTATTCGCGAGGTACGAGGTCACCATCGCCACACTTACAGTGGCAATACCGGTGGTCACTCATGGGCGCCCTTCCGCAGCCCGGAAGCCAGCAGCGTCATCCTAACGGCGCCTCACTATGGTGCTTGATCGGCAGGGACACCGTCCGTCTGAAGAGTTGCAGCTCAGCCTCAGGGGCTCGTCGATCGGGCGCCGGTTCCCCGCACAGCGGGGCATTCTGGTTCACCAGCCGCAGCCGTAATACCCATAGGGGAATCGTAGTTGGAATAGGCGGTCGGGCGTACCCCTAGCCGTACCTGTAGCCGTGTAGGATCTAAGCCAGAAGGACGGACGAGATGGCGAAGTGGCCCAGGCCTTAGGAGAAAGTTGCGAAGCCACGGCAGGCCGACGTGCTGATCTCGCAGGGCCACAGCGTGGCAAAGGTAGTCCGTGGTATCGGCGTCAGCGAGGTGAGCTACCTCCTTCATACCCACGCGAGTCTTCGCAAATGTTTCAGAACTCTGGCTTCAACTCTCTGTGCTCACTGCTAAGCTGGTTTCGGCGTCGCGAGGGAGAGACGATCCATGGGCGTGAGGACCTTCTTTGCCTACTTGGGGCTTTCCGCGCTCGCAGCCTCGACCTCCGCGTTTGGCCAGGGAACGCCGGAGCAGCGACAGGCTTGCACGCCGGACGCCATGAGTTTGTGCGGTGACTACATCCCCGACGCTGGCCGAGTGAAAGCTTGCCTCTTAAGCCAGGGACAGAGGTTAAGCCCAGCCTGCCGGGCCGCAATAGGAGTGCAGGAGATCAAGCCGCGGAAGCGGCGCCGCAAGCATGCCTGAGCGTTCGCTATGCTGCACCTCATTCGGTGATCTCGAAGACAGCGTGCATCGATCCCACGTAGCGGGTTACTGCTCCGCTTCCAAGAGGTTGGCACGTTCAGCCATGCCTTCCGGCGTTGGCTGGACGAGGGCCTCGCGCGCTGTTGCCGCGGCGAGCCGGGGACCGCGTCGTGATGACACCTGCGCTTAATGATCAGAATGAATTCAGAGCGGCTATCGCAGCATGAGTTTGCGCGCGAGCATCACCTCTGCGCCGCGGAGACTATCTCCTTGCGCTTCTGACATGGCCTTTCCGGCTTTAATCAGGAACTCGGTCATGACCTCCAGGATCTGCTCGTCGCTTTGGGCGACACCGGCAGCATCGAAGTCCTTGCGGATTTTGCTCAATACGTCGCTCCCCTCAGGATTGAAAACCGTCCGAGCCAGGGCATCTGAATACTCATCGGCTTCCCGACCTTGGATTCCTAGTTTATCAGCGGCCCATTTGCCGAGGAGCTTGTTGCGGACGAATATCCGCACTGGATCGTCGAAGCTGGTCATTCGACTTTCTCCAATCACTAAATGTTGAGCACGCTTTGAATTGCCTATGCCGCCAGGGTGACTTCTCTCGTTGCGATGGGTGTTGGGCGGAAAAGCTTATCTCAATCGAAGTGACGCCGACAGCTGGAAGTAACGATCGCCTCCCACCGACTTGGAGGAAGGCATCTCGTGGAAGCGCAGGCGCCTGCGTCGCTCGCTCCTTGTCGTACGAATGTGCTTCATGCAAAAAAGTAAGACACCGTACGGTCTAGACATGGCATTGCTCTGCTTGATTTATCTGGATTAGGGGTGCCAGACCGCCCGAACCAGGGGAGGATTCGCGCATGTCCTCGTCTAGCGAATTGCTCGTGCTGGAGCGCCCGATGCCATCTGACACAGCCCCAGATCCCAGGCCGGCGCAGCCATTGCCTTCCGGCTTCATCCACCGGAAGGTTGCGCAGGGATTTCGCACCGTTCGCTGCGCTAAGCCACCTGATGGCTCTCGGAGCCGAGCACACGCATGGCCCAAATCCGGGGATGCTGGTGCTGTGCGCGTGTATGCCGGAAACTCGGCCTGCACGATCCAGGCTGGAAACGTCTGGCTGTAGCTCGAGAGGTCGGTGAGCACGGCCGCGGAGCCAGCCGGCGCGCCGCCGATGAATGGATGCGCAGGGTTGCCGGCGAGATCAGCCTGGTGCCGCGGAGAGTGTTCGACGTGGCGCGCTCGATCCAGAAGGCGCCGCGTACCGAACCAACGCCGCCAACGGGTTCCGATCGGGCCTGCTGCAATGGGAAATCCTGTCCGATGCGTCGGAGCACTTGCTGGACTCTCGGCATCGCTGTTGGCGCTCTCGCCTCCGGACAGAGCCGCCGCTCGCGAGATGGAACTTTCGGGCAGACGACGCACCGACGTCCGGTATGAGGTCCCGAAGGAACAGGCTCACCGAGAGATCTACGATACGATGCGGGCGCGGCGCGTCCTGGAGCGGGTTGCGGCCGCCCTCGATCTCGTGCGCCTTCCAAAGCGCCTGAGCTACCGCCTGAAGGAATGTTCGGGCGAGCCGAACGCTTGGTATGACCCGCGCACGAGGACCATCGCCGTCTGCTACGAACTCGTCGCCAGCATCTTGCGGCTGGCGCCGGCGACGACTTCGCCGGCCGGCGTTTCTCGCCAGGATGCGATCCGCGGACCCGTCCTCCAGATCCTCTTCCACGAGAGCAGCCACGCTCTGTTTCATCTCCTGCTCATCCCGATCCTCGGTCGCGAGGAAGACGCGGCCGATCAGGTGGCCGCACTGGTGTTGCTGCACCTCGCCCCGGCCGATGCACGCATTGTGGTGAATGGCAGCGGCTACTTCTTTGCAGCGCTGGGACAGCGGGAGCCGACCGACAAGGAGAGCTTCGCCGGAGCGCACGGCCTGTCCTGGCAGCGCTTCTATAATCTGGCTTGCCTAGCTTATGGTTCGGACAAGCAACGCTACGCCTACATCGTCGACAAAGGATACCTCCCGGCCGACCGGGCCAAGGACTGCGAGGAAGAATACAATCAGATTGGTTTTGCATTTGCGGCACTGATCTCTCCACATCTGCGGGCACGACCGCGGAATGGAGAAGCTCTGCGCCGGGCATTTGCAAATACGACGGGGGCGCGTAAGCGCGAATAAGACGATGCTGTGGAATTCGCTTTGGCTTGGCTGTCCGAGTCAGGAATTGCTCGGGCTGAGGCACACGCGCCTACCTGCGAGCAACGCATCTGCGGATACGCGACTGCATGTCCGGCTCAAGACGGTGCCGACGAAGCGGTGCAGCGCCCCTCCGGGCGGAATCATGCGCCGTCTCCCGATCATCCTCCTCCTCGCCGTCCTGTCTGCGCAAAGTGCGACTGCGAAGACGATCTTCGTGACGCCGAATGGAGGAGGGCCCGGCTACGCCGCCGACGGCAGTCTGGCTGCCGCGCGGACCGAGGCATTTTCGTCAGCAACGATGCGAGCCGTCCTGCCCGGCGACATCGTGCAATTGCTGCTGGACACTCCGGATGCCGCCGCCACGCTCTATCGCGAACGCGTGGTCCTATCCCAGAAGCGGAGCGGCGAACGAGCACCTGTTGTGATCAGAGGGCTCGGAGCACGGACCCGGATCGTCGGCAAGAGCGTCGATCAGGTCCGCGACTGCCCGATGCCGGAGGACGACGCCGAGCGATCATGCGGTGACCTGTACGCCTTCCTGTCTTCGCCGCGGAAGCCCGACCTGCTCACGGCCTTGGTGGCCTCGCCCGACTCCGAGATAGAAGAGGGACCGCGATCGACGCGATCACGTCTCGCGATCCCCATCGGAAGGGCGGGCCGCCTCGCGGACGCAGCCTGCCTCGATCTCGACCGGGTCGACAGCGTCGTGGTCGAGGATCTGACATTCGAGGATTGCTGGATGACGGCAATTCGCGCCATCGGAAGCCGGCGCATCGCGTTTCGCCGCTCGCTCATCATTGGCGGCAGTTACGGATTGGCGGCGCGGGGGCAGGCCGACCATCCCTCCGATCAAGTCATCGTGGAGGACGTGACCTGGGTGCAGGACGCGAGTGGCTTCGATCGGGCGAAGCTGACCCGTGATGGACCATTCCGGTGCCGAGATGGCCGCGCAACGGAGCGTGGCTGCCCGGGCGTGATGTGGCGGAGCATACCCTGGGGCGCCAGCCACCATGGCGCTTACGAGCACTTCAACGGAGCGCTTCTCGGTGGCACCGATCTCAAGGGCGGGATCATCTTCCGCCGCAACACGATCCTCGCGGCCTTCAACGGCATCCGCCTGAAGGCGGCCAGCTGCGATGCTCTGCCGGCATCCGAGCTTTCTCCGACCACTTGTCCATACAACGCGAATCTGTGGATCTACGAGAACCTGTTCTCCTACGTGCGCGACAATCCCGTGGAGCTGGAGATTTGGTCGACGAAGGTGCACATCTTCGGGAACCGCATTCACAACGCCCATGCGTGGTTCTCGTTCGACAACATGGGGGGCGGCCCAGTTTTCGTCTATGGCAACCGCGGCTGGTTCGACGACATCCCGGCCGTCGCCCGTTCGCCGTCGGCGCCCGGTGACGCGCCCTGTCTGCGGAGACCGGTGCCACGGAATGGAACCGAGGAAGGGTTCGATCCCAGGCTCGACCGGCGCTTCGACTATCTCAAGGCTCGCTGGCTCCCGGTCGGTGTCGAACAGGTGGAAGCCTCGGGGCGCGTCGTGTGGATGGACCCGCTGGAGCTAGCCTGCGACGCGAGCATTGCAGGGCGTGTGATCAAGCTGGCCCTGCCGCCGAGAGGAGCGGCCCCGGACACGTTCCGCTACGCGACGCATGCGCCGATCTACGTCTTCAACAACAGCTGGTACCTGCGCTCGCCGGTGACCGGCATCGGCGCCGCCGCCAACCTGCGCCATTGGAACAATGCCATCCTGTTTTGCAAACCGGATACGCCGGGCTATCAGCCAAGCCTCTGCAAGGCCACGCCGGAGGTGTTCAACGCGGCGCGTTGCGGCCGAGAGTTCGTCAGGTCCGACGATCTCGGTCGGTACTTTGGCGCCGAGGGGAATATCCCACTCTTCGACTGCTTTCGCTGGCTGCCCATGGACGAAAACGGGCAGGATATTCCGTCTCTTCGCAGTGCGTTCGATCATGACGTCAGCAACAACGGGTTCCCGCAGGCATTCGCGCAGATTGCCGATTTCGAGCGCCACGGGCGCATGGCCGATCCGGGCTTCCGAGCGCCCGAACGTGGTGACTTCACCCTTGTGCGGGGGGCTGCGGCCGCGACGTCCGCCTGTCTCGTGAGCGAGGCAGCGGACGGACGCCTTGCCTGCGTCGACGCGCCTGCCGGCAGAGCGTTCGCGGGAGCCGTCGCTCCGGATGGCCAGCTCTACGGAGGTCCGAGCTCTTCAGGCTTCCGGCCACCAAATTAGGGATCAACGTCGAGTGGAGACCTCCGGCGATGTTTGCCTGGTCGCCAAGACCCCTTGCCGGCGGAGAGGTGCACGACCGCGAGCAGTGCGTTTGACGATTTCAGAGAGTTGGTCACTCTGGGTCAGTTCGCGGGACCGGTACATCCGGCCATCGACCATGGGCTGCTCGTCGGATGGCTGAAGCAGAACCCGGTCGCCAGCGGGCAGGGGCTTGATGGTCTTACTCCGTGATTGCGCTTCCTGCGCTGGATTTGCTCCGGTGCGTGGGCGAGCCCCGCGACATTGCGGTGCCTTGGCATTCCACGGCGGAATTTCCAGACGCGCGGTGAGTCGGCCTTCGGGTCTGAGGCTTCCCTAACGCCCAGCCGGCGAACGGCCACTTTGGAGAAGTAGTCTGGAGCGGCTGATTGGCGGCAATGGGCGCGAAGCGGTCGTCCAAAAATGGCCGAAAGCGGAATGGCGACTTGTGGGCGGGCTACAAGGCGAAGCACACGTCGTGGTCCGCCTTAGGATTGGTCCCGGAACGCTCGTTGAAGCTTGGGAGAAACGTCCAGCAGTAAGCGTCTACCGGTCGCGTTGGGCTTGAGACGCCTGAGGCGCAAGATGAAGGCACATGCAGCATCCCTGTGCCTCGGTCTCGATGGTGCAGACTGTTCAGTGCCTAGGGCACTGACGCCGACACAACGTACAGTGGGCAGAAAAATTCTTCCCGCAATCGCAGAAGGTTAGCCGACTGGCGCGTGGCGCGTTCGTCCGCGTCGGTGCACTAGGCTCTGAGCCTTGTGAGCTGGTAGACTGGATTGTCCCTAGTGACACCCGCCAGAGCAATGTGCATCGTCACGTCGGGCGACGGCGCTGCGTCGGGGTGTACCGGCAGTGGATAGCGACGATGAGCAATCCACGAATGCAATCGCCCCCGTCTTCGTCCATCGCGACTTCGGCAACGACGACTGAAGTCGACAGCCGGATGCGGCGGATCGGACATCGGCTCCTTGAGGAGGCCAAGCGCATCCTCGGCATCTTCGCCTATCTCTGGGTCGTCTTCGGACTCCTGATTCTGCACGAGCACATCGTTCTGTCGCGCCATGGCGTGACATATAGCTTCTACGGTCTGGCCTTCATCAATGCCTGGATCCTCGCGAAGATCATGCTTGTCGCCGAGAGCCTGGACGTTCGCCCGCATTTTCAGGGCCGCCCTCTCATCTACCCGATCCTCGCCAGATCCTGTGCCTTCGCAGCCCTTCTCGTGGGCGCCTACACCGTGGAAGAGGTGGCGCTCGGGCTCTGGCGAGGCGAGACCTTGGCCGACAGCGTGCCGGCTATCGGCGGGGGCGGGATCAGCGGGCTCGCGTCGGCAAGCGTCATCATGGCCGTGGCCTTGATCCCCTATTTCGCGTTCCGGGAACTCGGCCGGGTGCTCGGCCGAGGCCGCCTGCGCACGCTTCTTCTCAGCGGGGAAGCGGCCATCAGGGAAGTTCGCGAGGGGTGAATCCGGACTATAGCGGACGTCGTGGTGGGACAAGGGTCTGACGCGGTGGGCATTCTCCACGCTCACCGTGGTATGGTCGTCCCCTCTACCCAGGCCGGTTGCGGAGTAACGCACATGACGGGCCTCGGATCGACGGTGCAGGCCCTCCGGCACGGCGCGCCGTCAGAGCTACGCTTCGACGTCGTGGCGGGCCTCACCGCCGCCGCCGTCGTCCTGCCCAAGGCGATGGCCTTCGCCACCGTAGCCGGATTGCCGGTGGCGGTCGGCCTCTACACCGCCTTCGTTCCGGCGGTCATCTACGGGCTTCTGGGCTCGTCGCGCGTCCTCAGCGTCAGCTCGACGACGACCTTGGCCATCCTGACGGGGGCTGAACTCGGCAGCGTGGCATCCGACGGCGACCCGGCGAAGCTCGCTGCCGCGACGGCAACCCTGACGGCCCTCGTCGGCGCTCTGCTCCTCGCGGCGAGGCTGATGAAGCTCGGCTTCGTGGCGAGCTTCATCTCCGTGCCCGTATTGACGGGCTTCAAGGCCGGGATCGGGGTCGTCATCCTGCTGGACCAAGCTCCCAAGCTGCTCGGCTTGCACGTCACGAAGCAATCCTTCTTCGCGGACTTGGCGAGCCTCGTGCAGCACCTGCCCGAAACTTCCCTGTCGACGCTGGCCGTCGCGGGGACCACCCTGGTCCTGCTCGTCGGCATGGAGTGGCTCAAGCCGCACTCGCCGGCCCCTCTCGTCACGGTGGCGGCCGCCATCGCCGCCTCGTGGCTGCTGGGGCTTGGCGCCGTCGGCGTATCGACCGTCGGGACGATCCCGCAGGGCCTTCCCTCCGTGACCCTGCCGGATCTCGCCCTGATCCAGGCGCTCCTGCCAGGCGCCATGGGCATCGCGCTGATGAGCTTTACCGAGAGCATCGCCGCGGGACGGGCTTTCGTGAAACCCGGTGATCCACCGGTCGACGCCAACCGCGAGTTGATCGCGACCGGAGCGGCGAACCTAGGCGGCGCCCTCCTCGGGGCCATGCCGGCGGGCGGCGGGACATCGCAGACCGGCGTTGTACGGGCAGCCGGCGGCCGGACGCAGGCAGCCTCGCTCGTGACGGCAGCGGCATCGCTTGCCACGATGCTGCTCCTGGCCCCCCTCTTGAGCCTCCTGCCGCAGGCGACCCTCGCGGCGGTGGTCATCGTCTACTCGGCGGGCCTCATCCGGCCGGCGGAATTCCAGGCCATCTACCGGGTGCGCCGCATGGAATTCCACTGGGCGGCCGTGGCAGCCGTCGGGGTCCTGGTCTTCGGGACGCTCCAGGGCATCGTCGTCGCCATCGTTCTCTCCCTGGTCGGCCTCGCCCTTCAGACCGCTCACCCGCCGGTCTCCGTCGTCGCGCGCAAGCGCGGGGCCGACGTCCTGCGCCCCCTGTCGCCCGAGCACCCCGACGACGAGACGTTCGAGGGTCTCCTGATCCTCCGGCCCGAGGGACGGCTGTACTTCGCCAACGCCCAGAACGTCGGCGAGCGGATCCGGTCTCTGATCGCCGAGCACAAGCCGCGCGTCGTCGTCCTCGACCTCAGCCGCGTGCCCGACATCGAGTATTCGGCGCTGCAGATGCTGCAGGAGGGTGCACGGCGGACCAGCGTGACCCTCTGGCTCGTGGACTGCAATCCCGGCGTGCTCGACATGGTGCGGCGCGCAGGGCTCGATCGGGAACTCGGTCCCGACCGCCTGTTGTTCAATGCCCGAACGGCGATCGAGCGCTACAGGAAGCTTCAGGCACTCTCGGCCCCCGGCTAGGAAGGCGCCGTGCACCGATGCGTCAGCGGCCGCACCACCGCCCCCTCGGCGACACGGGATGTACGCCTCTCACGAGCAGCGCTGGTAGGCGACGCCGGTCGGATCCTGGTCGCTGTAGTAGCGTCTCAGCGCTCCGTTCGAAGGTGCCATCAGGATCCTGACCTCGTTGCCGGCCACGCTGTTCGCGCAGTCGAGGAGGAGGATCTGGCGGTCCTTGGCCGGCCGAACCGACATGATCTGGCAGGAGGCCATCGGAGTTCTCAGGCGCTTGCCGGAGACCATGAAGGCGGGCGCGAAGATATCGACGGGCTTCTTGAACGCCGTCGCCTTCCCTTTCGATGAGAAGACCTCAGCACAGTCGCGGCCCTCCAAGAGCCAGGCGCCCTGGTAGCCCGATAGGCCGGCATCGACTGCCCGCGCGGCCGGCACTCCGGCCGAGCTGGCAATGCCGAGCCCGAGTAAGGCGGCCCCGACGAAACGCGCAACTCCCATCGCGACCTCCTCCAGCGAGGCGAGCCTCATCGAGGGACCCGGGCGCGTGCTGCTGGCGCAAGCCTACCGACGCGAAGCCCCGAGATGAAGGTACAAGAAAAACGTAGACCTGACGCAACAGCGGCTGTTACTCTCGCGGACTGACGTCTTTTCATTCGTACGGCTGTGTAAATTCGAAGCAATGAACTCGAGGCGGTTGTCCATTTCCGTACAGGCATTCTTTTGACGCAGTGAGGTCGCCGCATCGTCGTCATGACAAGTGAGCCGCGCATTTTCGAAATCCGTGTCAGGACTGGCGAGACCGAGAACATCCTGCGGGCTCCGACCGAGCGAGAGGTGGCCACGAAGGCGGAGACCCTGATCCGCCGGGTTCACGCACGCGGCGAGTTGATCGGGTTCAGTATCTTGGGACCGAGCGCGGCCGGCATAGGTCGCCTCAGGACCTATCTTGAGGATGTTCTGGTCGAGATCACACGGCTCAGCATCTGACCGCAGGCGCGAGCGCTCAAGAAGCGACGCGTCCGGAGTGCCCCTGTCCTGTCGGATCAAGCGGGGCGCTCGGCGTGATGTTAGCGTGGCTGACGTGGAGGGTTTGATCCCGCGGGGGATGGATGTTCGGGTCTACGCCCGGGCGCGACGTGACTCGCAGCCGGGGCGTGCGGCGACGACGGGAGCTACGGAGGTTGTGGAGCCTGCTCCACCTACCGCGCCTGCGCCGGAATCTACGTCTCCTTTTGAGAGGCCGGGCAGCCGGGCGTCAGTACAGCCGAGAGTTCCAGCGGCTGGAAGCATGCGGCTCGCCGAGGCCGAATCCGTCCGCTCGACATGGCGCATTCGCTTCGCGCCGGAACAGCCTCAGCATCATGCCTAGGCAGTCAGATGGACGCGATCGTCAAAAATCGGCGGCAGCCCAAGCGAGCGGCACACACGCCAGAGTTCGCCCTGATTGACGCCTACTGGCGGGCGGCGAACTACCTGTCCGTCGGCCAGATCTACCTGTACGACAATCCTCTGTTGAAGGAACGGCTGACCAAGGAGCACATCAAGCCTCGCCTGCTCGGCCACTGGGGTACGACCCCGGGCCTGAACTTCGTCTATGCTCATCTGAACCGCCTGATCCGCAAGCACGATCTTGATATGATCTACATCACCGGGCCTGGGCATGGCGGCCCAGGTCTGATCGCGAACGCATACCTGGAGGGGACCTACAGCGAAGTCTACCCGCACATCTCCGCAGACGCGGACGGCATGAGGCGGCTGTTCAAGCAGTTCTCCTTCCCCGGCGGGATCCCGAGCCACGTTGCCCCCGAAACGCCGGGCTCGATGCACGAGGGCGGCGAACTCGGCTACTCCCTCTCGCATGCCTACGGGGCAGCCTTCGACAACCCCGATCTCATCGTCGCCTGCGTCGTCGGCGACGGCGAGGCCGAGACTGGGCCGCTGGCGACCAGCTGGCACGCGAACAAGTTCCTCAGCCCGGTGACCGACGGGACGGTTCTGCCGATCCTGCATCTGAACGGGTACAAGATCGCGAACCCGACCGTCCTGGCCCGGATCAGCCACGCGGAGCTCGAACATCTCTTCCGCGGCTACGGCTACACGCCCTACTTCGTCGAAGGCCGTGAGCCGGCGGAGATGCACTCGCTCATGGCCTCCACGCTGGATACGGTTCTGAGGCAGATCCGGCGGATCAAGTCCGATGCGCGCGACAGAGGTTTCACGCGCCGACCGCTCTGGCCGATGATCGTACTACGCACGCCCAAGGGCTGGACCTGCCCGAGCGAGATCGACGGCAGACGCACCGAGGATTACTGGCGCTCGCATCAGGTGCCGATGGGCGAGATGCACGACAATCCGGCCCATGTGCAGATGCTCGAAGACTGGATGAAGTCCTACCGGCCCGGCGAACTCTTCGACGAGGCCGGCCGGCTGCGTCCCGAGATCGCCGAGATCGCCCCGAAGGGCGAGCGCCGGATGAGCGCCAACCCGCACGCCAACGGCGGCGCGCTGCTGCGCGACCTCCGGCTGCCGGATTTCCGCGATTACGCCGTCACCGTGACCACTCCCGGCGTGGCCGTGGCGGAATCCACGCGCGTGATGGGACGCTTTCTGCGCGACGTGATGGCGCTGAACGCCGAGGCAAGAAACTTCCGGCTGTTCAGCCCGGACGAGAACAACTCAAACCGCTGGCAGGACGCGCTCGAGGTCACGAACCGCGCCTGGGTGGCCGAGACCCTGCCGTGGGACGATCATCTCGCGCCCGACGGCCGCGTGATGGAGATGCTGAGCGAACATCAGTGCCAGGGCTGGCTCGAGGGCTACCTGCTGACGGGCCGGCACGGCTTCTTCTCCTGCTACGAAGCCTTCATCCACATCATCGACTCGATGTTCAATCAGCACGCCAAGTGGCTGAAGGTCTGCAACCACATTCCGTGGCGTCGGCCGATCGGTTCGCTGAACTACCTGCTGTCGAGCCACGTCTGGCGCCAGGACCACAACGGGTTCAGCCATCAGGACCCCGGATTTATCGATCATGTCGTGAACAAGAAGGCTGAGATCGTCCGCGTCTACTTGCCGCCCGATGCCAACTGCCTGCTCTCGGTGACCGACCACTGCCTGCGGAGCCGGAACTACATCAACGTCATCGTCGCGGGCAAGCAGCCGGCGCCCCAATGGCTCACGATGGATCAGGCCGTCAAGCACTGCTCGGCCGGGCTCGGGATCTGGGAATGGGCGAGCAGCGATTTCGGCAGCGAGCCGGACGTCGTGATGGCCTGCTGCGGGGATGTGCCGACCCTGGAGACGCTCGCGGCCGTCGACCTCCTGCGCCGCCACGCTCCGGATCTCAAGGTGCGCGTCATCAACGTCGTGAACCTGATGAAGCTGCAGCCGAGCACGGAGCACCCGCACGGCCTGTCGGACCAAGACTTCGACGCCCTGTTCACGACGGACAAGCCGGTCGTCTTCGCGTTCCACGGGTACCCGTGGCTCATCCACCGGCTGATCTACCGCCGTCACGGGCACCAGAACTTCCATGTGCGCGGCTACAAGGAGGAAGGCACGACGAGCACGCCGTTCGACATGTGCGTGATGAACGACATCGACCGGTTCCATCTGGTCAGCGACGTCATCGACCGCGTGCCGGGGCTGGCCGCTCGGGCGGCCTACGCCAAGCAGGCGATCCGGGACAAGCTGATCGACCACCGCGAGTACATCTGCCGACACGGCGACGACATGCCCGAGGTGGCCGGCTGGTCGTGGAGTCCGATGGCGCCGGCGCGCGCGCCCCACTCGACGGAGAGCGACAATGTGTGAGGAGGGGCGCTACGACCGGCGTCGGGTGCGGTGAGACCGGCACTCCTCGCGGCGATCTTCGACGTGGACGGCGTGCTCGTGGATTCGCCGCACGAGCGCGCGTGGCGCGAGGCACTGACAGGATTCGTCGATCCGGCAGGCTTCACCACCGCCTTCTATCAGGCCAACGTTGCCGGAAAGCGGCGCCTCGAGGGTGCTCGGGCGGCTCTGGAGCGGCTCGGCGGGGTGGAGGCCGCTGCCCGAGCCGCGGAATACGCGGACAGGAAGCAGGCCCTCATCGACCGGTTCATCGCGGAGGGCAGCTTCGAGGTGTTTCCGGACGCCTTGCGCTTCTCCGCCGCGCTGAAGGCGGCTGGGCTGCGGCTGGCGCTGGCCTCTTCGTCGAAGAACGCCGCCGCGATGCTGAGCCGCCTGAAGCTTCCGGACGGGCGGACGCTCCTCCAGCTGTTCGACGCCGACCTCAGCGGCCGGGAGGTACTGAAGGGCAAGCCGGATCCGGCGCTCTTCCTGCTGGCGGCCGAAGCCGTGGAAACGCCGCCGGCGCGGTGCGTCGTGGTGGAGGACGCGCCTGCCGGGATCCGGGCGGCGCGCGCAGGTGGGATGACCGCACTCGGAATCGCCCGGCTTAACGACGAGGCACTGCTGCGCGAGGCCGGTGCCGACCTCGTCGTCACAAGCCTCGACCACGTCGAGATCGCCGCCCTGGCTACGGGCACTCTGCGCGCCCGGACCGTCGAGGAGCCTGTCGCAAATGCTTGAGGCGCTTCAACCGACAGAGGAGCCCGGCTGGGTTCTGGCCCACGAAGGCTACAGCGTGCTCACGGAAAGCGCCGTCGAGTCGCGCTTCGCTCTCGGCAACGGGTTCCTCGGCATGCGCGCGTCGCGGTCGACGGGCCGAGGACCGACCTGGGCGAGTTGGCTCAGCTACATCCGATGGGCCTCGTGGCCGCGCTGCTACGTGGCCGGGCTGTTCGACATCCCGAACACCGAGCCGCCCGTGCCGGCGCTCGTGCCTGTCGCCGACTGGTCGCGGGTCCGCCTCATCCTCGATGGAGAGCCGCTGGTGGCACGCGAGGGCGAGATGCTTCACGGCCTGCGTCGGCTCGATATGCGGCGCGGCGTGCTGCTCTCCGAATGGACGCACCGGACACCGGCAGGCATCACCGCGACGGGCCACGAGCTTCGCCTTCTGTCGCTGGCTGACCGAGCGATGGGGCTGCAGCTGCAGCGGATCGTGCTGGACCGTGACGGCGTCGAAGTGCGCTTCGAAGCGAGCTTCGGGCTTGCCGGCCTCGGCATGGAGCCGGTGCGTCTCGAGGACGACCTCGGCGCGTGGCGAACCGAGGGGACCGGCAAGGTCGTCGCGATGGCCGGCGCCGCGTCGCTGCGCATCGACGATGCCTCGCTCGAGCCTGAGCGCCCGTTCCCGCTGCGTTGGATTTTCCGATGGCGCTCGAAGGCCGGTGAAGTTGCTGAATTCTCCCGCCTTGTCGCCGTCGCGCGGGCCGACCGGTCGGCGGAAGATCCGGTGCCGCGAGCCGCGGCCGCGCTGGAGCGCAGCACCTCCGCGGGTTGGCGCGCCATCCTTGAGGGGCACGAGGCCGCCTGGGACGCGCATTGGAGCGCCAGCGGCATCTGCATCGAGGGTGACGACGACCTGCAGCGTGCCCTGCGGTTCGCCGTGTATCATCTGACGAGCGCGGCGAACCCGAACGACGACCGGGTGTCGATCGGCGCGCGCGGCCTGACCGGCGATGCCTATTTCGGCCACGTCTTCTGGGACACCGAGACCTATCTCCTGCCGTTCTACACGGCGGTCTGGCCGGACGCGGCGCGCGCGCTGCTGATGTACCGGTACCACACCCTGCCCGGGGCGCGCGCGAAAGCTGAGCTCTGCGGGTACCGAGGTGCGCTCTACCCCTGGGAATCGGCCGACACAGGCATCGAGACCACACCGGAATCGGTGCTGGGGCCCGACGGGAAGCCGATCGAGATCCTGACCGGCAAGATGGAGCACCACATCAGCGCCGACGTCGCCTACGCGGTCTGGCAGTACTGGCGCGCCACCGGCGACGACGGGTTCTTTCGCGATGCGGGTGCCGAGATCCTCCTCGAAACAGCCCGCTTCTGGGCCTCCCGAGCCGTCGGTGAGGCGGATGGCCGGCGCCACATCCGCCAAGTGATCGGGCCGGATGAGTACCACGAGGATGTGGACGACAATGCCTTCACCAACGTGATGGCGCGCTGGAACATCGCGTGTGCCCTGGAATCGCTGGACCTGCTGCGGCACCGCTGGCCCGATCACGCCTGCGCGCTTCAGGACAAGCTCGCCCTCGACGACCGCGAGCTCGACGACTGGCGGGACGCGATCGCCCGGATCGTCACTGGCCTCGACCCCACGACCGGACTCTACGAGCAGTTCGCCGGCTTCCACGCATTGAAGCAGCTGAACGTTGCGGATTACGCCGATCACGCGCTCCCGATCGACGTGGTGATAGGTCGTGAGCAGACGCAAGGCTCGCAGGTCATCAAGCAGGCCGACGTGGTGGCCCTGATAGCCTTATTGCCCGAGGCGGTCCCCGAACGTCGGGCGATGATCAACTTCCGCCACTACGAGCCGCGCTGTGCCCATGGCAGCTCGTTGAGCGCGGCGATGCATGCACGCGTGGCCGCTCGGCTCGGAGACGCCGACATGGCGCTCCGGTACATGCGGGAGACGGCCTCCCTCGACCTCGATCCCGATCCGAACAGCGCCGGCGGCATCCGAATCGCCGGGCTTGGCGGGCTGTGGCAGGCCGCGATCCTGGGCATTGCGGGCCTGAACCTCGTGGGCGAGACCTTGGAGCTCGACCCCAAGCTGCCGCCCTCTTGGAGACGCCTCTCCTTCAAGGTGCGGTGGAGAGGCCGATCGGTCGGGCTTAGCGTGACCGCCAAGGCAGTGGAAGCGACGCTGATTGAAGGCGACGCGTTGGACGTCACCGTCGCGGGCCTCACGCGGAACCTGGAAGCTCGGTCGCCACTGCGTGTCGACCTGTCGTCGGAAGCCGCTCGTGGCCTCGCGGATGTCGATGCATAGCTGAACGCGCTGACCATCCGTTTCGAGGCGTATCTCCGAGGGTCAGCCAGCGAGAGAGAGCAGGCCGAGCACCTGCACGCTGAAGACCTTCACGATGGTCATCGAGGGAAAGATCATCGCGTAGCACACGTCCGGCCGGTCGGTTGGGGCCGTGCGCGCGGAATAGGCCAGAATCGCGGGATTGCCCGTGGCGCCAGAGGCGACGCCGAGCAGATCGTCGAACGGGATTTTGAGCAGGTAGAAGCCTGCGAGCAGAACGATCGCCACCGTGGTCAGCAACATCGCCACACCGATCAGCAGCATCAACGGTCCGGTCTGCGCGACGGTCGTGACGAAGGCCTGGCCCGAGTTGATCCCGACCGTTGCCAGGAATAGCGTCAGGCCGAGATTGCGCAGCACGATGTTGGCGGGCAACGGCATGACCCAGCTGAGCGGCCCGGTGCGCCGAAGCCTGCCGAGGATCAGCGCGACGATGAGCGGGCCGCCGCCGATGCCGAGGGTGACGGTGCCCACACCCGGTACCGGGATCGGGATCAGGCCGAGAAGCACGCCGAGCACCATGCCGAGCCCGACCGAGACGTAGCTGAAGTCCGCGGCCGCCTTCACCGTATCGCCGAAATGCGCCCGCGCCTCGGCCACGTGGTCGGGTGCCACGAGGACTCCGACCCGGTCTCCCAGCTCCAGCATCAGGTCCGGCGTGGGCATCACGTCCATGTCATAGCGGCGGACGTGCAGAACGCGGATCGGGATGCCCGGTGGGAGGGGTAGCTCCGCGAGCTTCACGCCGGTCAGCGCCGGCTTCGAGACGAAGAAGCGCTGATAGGTGATGTCGCCGCGATCCCTTGCGAGCCGGCCCCGGTCGATGTGGCCGAGAACCGAGGCGACCTCGTCCACGGCCACCGCCCGATCGGCCGCGATCAGGAGAGCGTCGCCGGGATGCAGTTCGAGATCCGGATCGGGCAGCCGGTTGTGGTGCTCCTGTCGCACGCCCGCGATCTGCACGCCCTCGGGCAGAGTGGCCATGACCGCGCCGAGCGTGGCGCCGGCGGCCGGCAGGCGCTCGACCGTAACCTCGCCGATATGGAAGCGGATGGGCTGGGGCGGAAAGACCGGCTTCACGCGCCGCGTCATGAAGTACAGGCAGAGGATGGGGCCGATCACGCCGAACGGATAGGTGACCGAGTAGCCGATGGAGGGATCCCGGTTTCCGATGGTGTCGATCGCGGCCTGCAAGGCCGCCGTGCTGACCATTGATCCGGCGAAAATGCCGAGCGTGTGGCCGAGACTGACCTGAAAGACGGCGCCGAGGCCGAGCGCCACCAGCAGTCCGGCGATGACAGCAATGGCCGCGAGCAGGTTGTAGATGCGCCCGGGTCCCGACAGGCCCTCGAAGAACTGGCGGCCGTAGAGAATGCCGATCGCGTAGAGGAACATGATCAGCCCGACCAGCCCGAGCGGCCCCGCGATCTGCACCTTGGGTGCGATGGCACCGATGAACAGGCCGACGAAGAGCACCGCGCCCACGCCGAGCGAGAAGTCCAGGAACCGGATCTGTCCCACCGCGTAACCGAGGCCGATGGCGAGGAAGAGCGCGAGAATCGGCTGTGTGCCGATGAGTTCGCTGATTGAGGCCATCATGGAAGAAGGCTCCGCTTCCCTGCGCCGGGCCCGGCCGCCCGCAGGTCAATTCGCCTCGCCGAAGCCGCGAGGGTCCGACCGCACCGGCCCGACCGGGCGGGTCAGAACCGGCTCGGCGGAGGTCAGGACGCAATCGTCCCCCGCGTGCGAGAAATCCAAACGCTCGCCATTCAGAAGCCGAAAGGTCGCCGAGGCGTGGTCGATCTCGACCCGAAATGTCTGTCCTCTCACGGTCAGGACGAGCTTCAGGGCCGACCACGCCTTCGGCAAGATGGGATTGAACGAGATGCGGCCCTCGCTGTCGCGCAGTCCGGCGAAGCCGTAAGCAAGGGCGAGCCACGTACCGCCGATCGCGGCGACGTGAGCGCCGTGCATCATGTTGCCGCCGATATCGGACATGTCCATCGCCGCAGCGAAGTCGAAATACGCGATCGCTTTCTGTTCGAGTCCGATCTCGTTCGCGACGATGCTCTGAATGCAGACCGACAGGGACGAGTCGTGCGTCGTCAGAGGATCGTAATACGCGAAATTCCGCCTCTTCTCGTCCCGCGTGAAATGGCCATTCAGCAGGAACATGGCCATCACGGTGTCTGCCTGCTTGATCACCTGAGATCTGTAGAGATTTAGAGGATGATAGTGCAGCAGGAGGGGATAATCATCCTCCGATGTCGACGCGAAATCCCAACGTTCCAGGTCGAGGAAGTCGTCATCCTGAGGATGGATTCCGAGGCGCTCATCGTAGGGCAGATACATCCGCTCGGCCGCCTCTTCCCAGTGGCCGAGTTCGGGACGTTCCAGACCCGTGCGAGCGACCAGCGCAGCGAACCGGTCAGGGTGCAGTCGTTCGAGAGTGCGCAGCGTCTGGACGGCGTAGCGCAGGTTTTCCCGCGCCATCAGGTTGGTGAAGCAGTTGTTGTTGACGATCGCCGTATATTCGTCCGGTCCGGTGACGCCGTTGATGCAGAAGCGACCACCTTTGGCGTCAGAGAAGAAGCCGAGATCGAACCAGAGGCGCGCGGTCTCGATCAGGATCTCTGCGCCGTAGCTCCAGAGAAACTCCTCATCGCCGGCGACCTCGACGTATTTCCGCAGCGCGTAGGCGATGTCGGCATTGATGTGGTACTGCGCGGTTCCTGCCGCGTAGTAGGCTGACGCCTCCTCACCGTTGATCGTCCGCCAGGGGAAGGTGGCTCCGCGGTGTCCCAGTTCGCGCGCCCGCGCCCGCGCCTTGTCCAGCATATCGTAGCGAAATTTAAGGACGCTGCGCGCGATCGGAGGATTCGTATAGATCAGGAACGGAAGGACATAGATTTCCGTGTCCCAGAAGTAGTGTCCCTCGTAGGTCCGTCCGGTCAGACCCCTTGCGCCGATCCCATGCCCTTCCGCTCGCTCTGAGGCTTGCAGAAGCTGAAAGAGGTTCCACCGGATCGTCTGCTGCGTCCTCGGATTGTCGCTCTCCACCGTGACATCGGCCCGAGCCCAGAAGCGCTCGACATCGCTCCTCTGGCGCTCAAGGATCGCCTGAAATCCATGCGTCGTCGCGCGGTTGAGGGTGGAGGTGGTCTGGAACAGGATCTGCGCAGGGTCTGGATCGTCCGAATAGTGATAGCTCAAGTACTTGCAGATGCGCAGGGGCTTGTTCCGCGAAAGTTTGCAACGGAAGACGGCGGCAGCAAAATCATCGTCGCAGCTCAACTCGGCGAGCATCGAGCATTCGGTGAAGACGCTGTGGTCCATGCCGCAGCCGAGGCTCAAGCCGGAGCTTCCGGTTCGGTAACTCAGTATCGCCCGCAGGCCCTCGGATCGCGTCCCGGCGGGGTGCAGAACCCGGCCGACAAACCCCTCCGCGAGACGAGGATCCGTGGTGTCGGCGCTCAACGGCTGATCGTTCTTGAGCTCGGACGACACCGCGACCTCGACATCCGCGTCCTCCGCAATGAGCTCGAACTCGATCGCGGCGAGATGCCGATGCGCGAGCGAGACCAGCCGGACCGTCCGCATGTGCAAGCGCTTGCCCGTGGGGGACACCCAGCGGACCTCCCGGTTCAGGGTGCCGGCTCTCAGATCGAGGGAGCGCCGGTAATCCAGAACTTCGGCCTGCGGCACGACGAACGGCTCGTCCTCGACGAAGAGCTTCAGAGCCGTGCCGTTCGGGCAGTTCAGGATGCTCTGGCCGACGGTCGGGAAGCCGTAGGCATGCTCACCGTAGGAGATCGGCCGGTGTTCATAGAAGCCGTTGAGATATGTGCCCGCCTCCCGGACCGGTGTGCCTTCCTCCACCGCGCCGCGGATGCCCAGATACCCGTTCGACAGGGCAAACATCGTCTCGGCCTGTCCGGCCAGTTCGCGCGCAAGTCTCGCGTCGTAGCGGACGGCCTCGAACGCCCAGGGGTTCGGCGGGAAGATGTTTTCGGGCGGAATATAGCGCGGGCGCAGCATAGATCATTCTCGGGCGCGGCCAGGCGGGGCGATCTCATAGGTGAGGGGACGCCCCGATTCGAATTCCGAGATGCTCGCGAGCGTCGTGCCGAGGATCGTCTCCAAGGCCTCGCGGGTGAAGAAGGCTTGGTGGCCCGTCACGATCACGTTCGGAAACGAGACGAGGCGCTGGATCACGTCGTCCGGGATCACGGCGCTCGACAGATCTCTGTAGAACAGATCCGCTTCCTGCTCGTAGACGTCGATGGCCATCCCGCCCAGCCGGCCGGACTTCAAGGCATCGATCGCCGCGTCGGTGTCGATCAATCCGCCGCGGCTCGTATTGATCAGGATGGCGCCCGTTTTCACGCGCCCGAGCGTCCGCGCGTCGACGATGTGATAGGTCTCGGGCGTCAGCGGGCAATGCATGGAGATGACGTCCGCCTCTTCGACGCCTTTCGCATCGACGTAGCGGCCTCCGATCGCCTCGAACTCGGCCGAGCGATGTACGTCGAACCCGATCACCGTGCAGCCGAAGCCGGCCATGATGCGGGCGAAGATGGTCCCGATCCGCCCGGTGCCGATCACCGCCACCGTACGGCCGACGAGATCGAACCCCATGAGCCCGTCGAGCTTGAAGTTGCCCTCGCGCGTTCGATTGTAGGCCCGATGGATTTTGCGGTTGAGCGCAAGGAGCAAGCCCACCGCGAACTCTGCCACGGAGTTCGGCGAGTAGTTGGCGACTCGCACGACGCGAATGCCAAATTCCTCTGCGGCCTCCAGGTCGATGTGATTGAATCCGGTGCAGCGCGTCGCAACGAGCTTCGTCTCGCCCTGGGCGAGGCTTCTCAGGACGTCGCGATTGACGGTATCGTTGACGAAGACACTGACCGCCGGAAAGCCGGCAGCGAGAGGGGCGGTCTCGGGTTCGAGCAGCGCATCGAAATAGACGAGGTCATGCCCGTGACCTGCATTGAGTTCATTGAGAAGCGCGCGCTCGTAGTTCTTCGCGCTGAACATCGCAATTCGCATGCTCACGCCTCCCTGCGCAGGCGCCACGGGCCGGTGCGCGAGCGCGCCATGAAGCGAAGTGGACGCCGATCCGCGGGAAGAGAATGCGCTTCGCACGAAGACGAGGTGCCTCCTCCGCTCAGGAATGCTGCAGCGTCCGCTGTCCCTTACGCAACAAGATAAATCCGCCCCGTTCTGAGCCTCACTCTACAGCGAGGACGATAGTGCGCTTGATCATCGGGGACACTTGGTCGACGGGGACATCAGATGCGGCCGATGTGACAATCGACTCGGGACGAGCTCTACCCAGTCTTCGGCGGATGGACAGCCAGTTGGCCAGGGTTTCCGAGCCCTCCGCCATCAGTGGCTCATCAGGCAGCACATAGGCGAAGTCTGCAGGACGTCCCGCGTCACGCCGCCGAACAGCCATTCCCGCAACCGAGAATGGCCGTACCCGCCCATGACCAGAAGGTCCGCATCTTCTCGTGTCGTGAACCGCAAGATCTCATCGGCGACCTCACGGTTCGTCGCGGTCAGCAGATGCGTGGTCGCCTGCGCGCCGTGAAGGCCGAGGAACTCGCAGACCTGCTCGGCACCGGTGCCGCGCGCCTCCTCACCCGCGCTCACGACGAAGACCTGCTTCGCGCGGCGGATTAGCGGCAGAGCGGCCGAAACCGCGCGCCGCGCCTCGGGCGCGTCCTTCCATGCGACGACGATCCGTTCGGCCCTGAGGTGATCGGTGCCCGGCGTAATCAGAACCGGCCGGCCGACTTCCATCAGCAGGGCGCCGGGCTGGGCGGCCAAGGATCCGGCATCGTTGTCCGTCTCGCGTCCGACAATCACGAGATCGGCGGCGAGCGCTCGGCGGACCAGGAAGCTTGTGGCGTCGGCCTCTGCCTGATGCCAAGCCGTCCGGATCTCCGTGCCGCAACTCCGCTCGAAGACCTCCCGGCACCGTTTCAGATCCTCGTCGAGCTTGGCCTGCTCCTCCTTGTAGGCGGCCTGTATCGTCTTGAGGTCCTCGCCTGGGCCGGGAGTGGGAATTGTACGCGCGGCGATACCCGTGAGGGTCGCTCCGAAACGGCTTGCGAGACCGGCGGCGAGGCGAACGCGTTCGGCAGCCTTCGTTCCGAGGTCCAGAGAGACCAGGATACTGGCGATACTCATTCGGTCACCTCCGATCATCGACGCGCCAAATTTTCCTGGGTGGCTGTCCAAGCTTTAGACTTCTCAGCCACAACGGTCTCATGCCGGTGCCTCACGGCCTGAGGAGCGGGATCTGCCGGATGGTCTCGCGTGTGCCGCTCACGGTGAGGTCGTTGTCCGCCTGCCGCAGAAGAGGAACCGGCATGCCGATCTCCCCACCGCCGAGCCAGCGTCGGCGGGCCACCACGGCGACGAGCGTGGTGCCGTCGGCCGAGACCCGCACATCCTGCACGCGACCGACGACAAGCTTATGATCGGCATAGAGCCAGCGGCCGCGGAGCGTCGGCACCAGCGAGGCGGCGCCGATCTGCATGCGCGCATCCGCCCGGTCCAGCAGAGGCGTGCGGGCGCCCTGCGCGCTCGCCTCCCCAGAGAGCATCAGGAGGGCGCAGGCCCAGGCAGGAACGTGCTGCTGCATCCTGTGTCCCTCTTCCGGCGCACGCGAGCTTCCTCGTGGGTCGCGTCGCGCTTCATCTCCGGCCGGTTCGCGTGCCGCCAGGCGCTGGGCGTCGTACCCGACCAGCGGCGGAAAGCATGCGTGAACGCGGGAGGCTCGGAGAAGTCGAGAGCCGCCGAGATCTGCCCGATGGCCATGCCGGTGTCGGCGAGAAGATGCTTGGCCACGCGGAACTGCGCCTCGTTGGCCAGTCGCCGGAAGCTCGTGCCCTCTTCCCTCAGGCGGCGGCTCAAGGTGCGGCGGTTCACCAGTCTCAGGCGCGCCACGCGCTCGGCTTTGCAGCGCTGCCGGGTGACGGCGGTCTGGAGGTATTCGCGAAGCTTGTCCGTCAGCGTGGAGGGATGATCTGCCTCGAGCCGGCGGATGGGATCCTCAACCCTTTGGCGCGTTGCCGGGTCCGCGCCTGCGATCCGCTGATCCAGAAGTCCCGCCGCAAACACCAAGGCGGCCGTTTCCTGGTCGAACCGGACGGGCGCGCGGAAGAAGGCTCCGTAAGGAGCCGTGTCGCGCGGCGCGGAGCGCGGCAGCAGAACCTCCAGCGGCGCCCAATCGGGACCGCACAGCCCCCGCAGAATGTTGGTCACCGTGGCGAGCGCCCGCTCAAGATGCAGGGCCGCGCCCTCGGCCTCGGGCTCGTGCGGGGCATAGCTGAGGACGGCGACATCGTCGTGGACACCGAGGCCGACCATGGCCCCGCGGTCTCGCACGCACGCATGAGCTTCCAGGGCCCGCAGGGCGTCCCCCACCGAGGCGCAGTTGCGCAGCATCACGCCGAGGAGGCCGAACGAGGCCAGGGTGGTTCGCTGCCCGACCAGCAATCCGAGATGGGGGCAGCGCGAGCGGTCGGCCGCAAGCGCGATCAGGCGCCCGATGGCCGTGAACGGAACGGGCTTGCTGCTCCTGTCGAAGAGGCAAGTATCGAGGCCCGCCTCACCGAGGAGGCCGTCGCGGTCGGCGCCGAGTTCGGTCAGGACGGCGTGGATCGCCCGCACGACATCGGGATGGATGAAGCCGACGGACGGCGCCTTCTCAGCCCAGACGGAACTCTCGTCCGCGGCCAACTCGTTCGGGCCGCCGTTTGTGCATGATCCGGCAGAGGCGAGCATGGCAACGTACTCCCTGCGCCAGATGATCCGATGCATGAATTCGTGCTTGATCGGATGGGACATCGGACGAAACAGGGGAGTTCATTCTTTGCGCGCGACCCGTTTCTCAATTGTACGTCGTGACATCTTGCAACCAGGGCGCCGAGGCCACTTGCACTCGGACGATCCGCCTTGTTGCTGCTGCGTCAGGATTGTGCATCCATCAGGCCGCCATTGATGAGGGTAAGGTCTGCGCGCGGGGCGGTGGGCGCCTCACCGTCGAAGAGGGTCTTGATGACCTGGGCGACGCTGGCCCCGACATCCGGCGGTTGGATCGACCGGGCGCGCTGGACTGCCTCCGCCATCACGGCGTCGTGGTCGACGAGGCCGAGACGCTCCAGCTCGTGCAAGAGAAGCGCGTTCATCACCAATCCGGCGATGGCCTGATGCGCCGTCGCGGCCAGCGCCTTTCCGGTCTGCGCCGCATTCTCCGCCTGCATCAGAGCCAGTTCGGTCAACTGCTCGTTGGTGAAGGGGTCGTCGTTGTCGCTCATGCCCTGCCGGCGCCGCGCGCTTGAACCTCGAAGGTGCCGACCGGCGCTGGATCAGCGATGGGCCGGCTGAGAAACGCAACGACCCTCCCATTCCAACAGTTCCTGCGCGCCCTCCTTGATGGAACAAGACGTGGTCGTCGTTCGGACGCCGAACTAGGCTTAAGCATAGGACATGAAAGGCCGCCGAGGGTCCCGTTTGAGCTCTGCCAAGCTTTGCAGTGGCTGGCGTCTCACCCGCGTGGTGGCTTGTGAAAGCCGAGGCCGCTTGGTTCGCTAATGCCTAGTCCGCGAAGGGCCGCTTCAGAGAAGCGGCCGAGGCTGGCTAAACGACCGGAATGGGCGCAAAGCTGCCGGCCGGGTTTGGCTGGAAGCAGTTGGTCGGCTTTAGAACTTAATCTGCCGATAGGCGGGCATACGATGTGGCTTCTGCCAAGGCCTCAGCGTGGCTCACATCGGACATCCGACGTGAGCCACAGCGTCAGACTTCGCCTCCTAGGTGGCCAGTAGCCAGCCGTGCTCGATCAGGTTGGCGAGATGCTGGTGCGCCTCCGGGCTCTGGACGATCCCGACCGCTACCTCGGCGCGCGATACGCTATGCGCGAGCGCGTCGGTCCACGCCTGCAGCCCAGCCGGCTCCGCCTCCCGTCCCAGCGCGCCTCGACGAAGCTCCTGTCATCTGCCTGCGCGAGGTGGCTCTGACCCTCCTCAGATTTGAGTCGGGCCTCGGCAAGGTCGTGCAGAGGCAGGCCCTCACCGCGCGCCTGCGTCCAGGACAGCTGGCCGTCCGCTTCCGGAGTGCGCTGCAGGACTGCATCGTAGAGGGCGTAGACCTCGCCAGCCGGGCTGTGCACGTCGTGGCTGAGGCTGCCGAAGTACGCGCGGTTCTGCGGGGCCGGGGCGGGGTCGTCGTCGAGGACGTGACCGATCGCTCGGACTGGATCGACTGTGCCGATGCTGCTGGCAAGCAGCTTCACGGTCACGTCCGGATCGGGGCCGTGGACCCGGTCGTCTAGGGTCTGCACCTCGAGCGTCCCGGAGACATTGCCGGCCAGGATCGTGATGACACCGTGGTCGGTCGTAACGGTCACACTCAGGGTTCAGGAAGCCCGAAAAACTTGCGCTCAGCACGGACCAGATTGGTGGGTCAGCGTCAGCATCACTGCAGCACGAAGCTCTCCGGCAGGACGGCGGGCGGCGCGGGCTCGCCGAGGGCGTCGAGGATGATCCCGTCCACGGTCCGCAGGAGCGCGTTCAGGGGCAGGTCGTTGGCCTCGAGGCCGAACGGCTCCTCGAGCTCGTCGCCCAGCGCGTCGAGACCGAAGAACGTGTAGGCGACGAGCGCGGTGATCAGCGGCGTCGCCCATCCGAGCGAGGTCGCGAGGCCGAAGGGCAGGAGGGCGCAGTAGAGCCACGAGGTCCGGTAGATCAGGAGCGTGTAGGCGAAGGGCAGGGGGGTGCCCTTGATCCGCTCGCAGGCGGCCTGGATCCGGGAGAGTGCGTCGAGCTTGGCCTCGAAGACGCCGTAGAGCACGTCGCTGATCTCGCCCGCCCGCAGGGCCTCGCCGAGATCGGCGGCGAGGTGGCGGAGGGCGGCGTCCGCCGGGTCGGGATGCGCCGCCGCCGCGCGGGCCTCGTCCGCGGGCAGCCACGGTGCCGCCGCCGCGCCGGGATCCTGCGCGCGCAGCGAGGCGTGCAGGGCGTGCGCGAAGCCCGACAGGCGGCGCAGCAGGCGGCGGCGGCGCGCCTCCTGCGCCTCGCCGGGGAGGAGGGCCGGAATCGTGCGC
The DNA here is from genome assembly GCF_004348265.1 of Methylobacterium segetis. GTDB lineage: Bacteria > Pseudomonadota > Alphaproteobacteria > Rhizobiales > Beijerinckiaceae > Methylobacterium > Methylobacterium segetis. Next base: position 4,543 of record NZ_SMNT01000011.1, on the reverse strand, counting down.
GCGAGGCCGCGCATGGCGACGATCAGGAGGCCCCATTGCTTGCGGGCCTCCCACCAGCGCTCGTAGCAGGCGTTGTTGCGGAAGCTCAGGAAGATCGAGAGCGCCAAGCCCACGAGGGTGAAGGGCGCGACGCCGGCATGGAGGGCCAGGAGGTCCGGCCAGTGGCGCTCGGCCGCGACCACGAGGCACGCGATGCCGGTGACGAACAGGATCTTCAGCGCCACCTGCGGCAGGATCGAGCCGTGCAGGGTGACGAGGATGGCGAGGAGACCGGGGCGGGGACGGACGATCATCGGGACTCTGGGTCGGGGGCGGCTGCGCGACGCTGGCTCCCGACAGGGGAGCCGTGCGGCAGCAAGTCAACTCCCGAAGGTGTCCCGGAGCCGCGCGGCGCGGGCGCCACGGATCGAGGCGGGATGGCGCCGACCCGCGCAGCCGTGCCATGAGGCGGACCAGGGCCGGGCCCCGTGGCGACCGGCGCAGAGGTAGGAGCCTTGATGTCAGCCCTGGTGTTCTCCGTGCGCGCCGCCGACGGTACCGCCGTGCATCGAATGGAGGCGACGCGGACGCATCGCGGCGTGCGGTTCACCTGCACCTGCGCGGACGGCACCGAGGGCCGCCATTGCGAGCACCGGGTCGCCCTGCTCCTCGGGGACCCGTCCGCGCTGATCGAGGTTGACCAGGAGGCCGTCGATGCGCTGGCCGGGATGACGAAGGGCTCGCACCTGCTCCACGCCGTCCACCGCCTCGCGCAGGCCGAGGCTGCCGTGGCGGAGGCCGAGCTCGACCTCGAACGGGCCAAGCAGGTCATCGCCACGATTCTGAAGGGTTGAACGCATGCCCCGCTGGCTTCCCCTCGTGGCCACCGCCCTCGTCGCCATCGTGGCCGTGGTCGGCATCGGCCTCTGGGTCTCCGACGCGCAGGACAAGCGGCGGGCCGAGAACGGCGGGAAGCCTGCGATCCCGGCCTGCGATCCGCAGAACACCGTGGGCAAGCTCATTCTGCCCGATTGCCCGAGCCCAGCCTTTCCCACGCCGAGGACGCCGTGATGAGCCGCCTGCTTCCCCGGATCGCGATCGCGCTGTTCGTGGCGGTCGCCGTCGGCGTCGCCGTCTTCTGGGGATTCGGCCTCCTGCGGAGCGCCCGGGACGATGCGGCCGGGAAGCCGCCCGTGGCGGCCTGCGATCCGCCGGGCCAGGCGACGGGGCCGCGCCCTCCGGAATGCCCGCAATCCACCCCGCCAACGCAGCGCGCGCCCTGACGAAGCCCCGCCGCTACGCCTGGACCGCGTGGACCAGGTAATAGCCGGTGTGGCGCACGGCCTCGTCCGCAGCCTCCGGCTTGAAGCCGGGCGGCGGCTGCTCGCCCGTGACGGTGCCGCCGAAATCCCAGGTCTCGCCGCTCACGAACGAGGGCACGGGCTGATCCAGGGGAACGGCGCAGCGAAGAGCCGGCTGCCGCTTGCGACGGAAGACGTTGTAGGCAGGCGCGGAGGTCTGCATGCCATCCCCGTGGGATCGATGGGCCCGGCGACCGATGGAGCACGCCCACGGCGCGCGCGCATCCACGAATGCTAAGGTTCCGTTGCGGCGGAGGGCGCGCTGTCGTGGAGCCCTGCGGGCGGCCCACCCCGACCGAACCGGCCGGCGACGGGCCTCGGCACCTACCAGATCTGGGAGGCGGCGAGGGAGAGCACGCTGATCAGCGCCGCGCAGGTGCCGAACAGCACCGTGCGGGGAATCCGGTAGGGGAGGCGGCTGTTGTCGTTGGCGGCGCGGCGGCGCGAGCGCAGCAGGTAGCGATCGAGCGCGGGCTCCGGCAGCACGAGCCATGGCTCGGCAACTTCGCGGCTCCTGGCGCTATACATGCAACGATTCCCTACATCTTGCCGGCGCAAGCAGACGAGGCCGAGAGCTCAAGCTTAAGCTGAGCTATTCGAGCAGGTCCGCGGGAAGGCCTTACCCGGAATACCCGTCGTCTGTCCATGCAGAATATCGCGCGGCGGACAGATGAGGCGGCACCATACTGCAAATTTGCCGGGTCTCGGCCCGCAAACGCCCCCTCTCATGCGCTGGGTGAATGACTGGTGTGTGGCATCTGGCATGCCAAAACGCTGTGTGCGGTGCCATAAATGCTGCAACGCAAACACAACACGGGACGTCCACCATGATCACCCTGCTCCTCACCGCCGTCGTCGCCGCCGGCGCCGCCAACGTCGCCCTCGTCGCCTTCGTGGCCGACCGCCTGACCCCGAGCAACGGCGCCTCCGCCGGCGAGCTCACCGCCGTCTCCGGCGGCGCCTCGGCCGGAACCCGCACCGCCGTCCGTCCCGGGAACGAGAACGCCTCGGTCGCCGCGGGTCGCCGCGCCGCCTGAGACCGCGCCCGCTTGAGACCTGGGCCCGCCCGAGACCTGGGCCCGCGCATTGAGGAGCCCTGCCAGGATCTGGCAGGGCTTTCTCGTTTCCGCATCCCGGCGCCGCGTCCCGAGCGTGCCCTCACGGACGGAGTTCGCGCATCGCGACTTGCCGGAGCGGCGAAGGGATCCAGATAAGGCCGCCTGGAACGGCTAGGATATCCATCATGAGCACTGGCACTGTGAAGTGGTTCAACGAGACGAAGGGGTACGGCTTCATCCAGCCCGACAACGGCGGCAAGGACGTGTTCGTCCACATCTCGGCCGTCGAGCGGGCCGGTTTGCGCACCCTCGCCGAAGGCCAGAAGGTCTCCTACGAGGTCGAGGCCGACCGGCGCTCCGGTAAGGAGAGCGCGGCGAACCTGAAGGTCGAGTAGGGCGCGCCTGGCGCGGGATCACCGCCACGGCGGAGCCGCGCGGCCCGTGCCGGCCTACGGGTCCGGCACGGGCCGCGCGCGTCCGCTCATCCGGATGTCGGTCCGGGGATTTCTGATCGGCGGGATTTCGGGCGGCGGGCGGCGCGCACCGCGTCGCGAAGAGCTCCGTCCCGCTCCGGCGGGCGAAGCAGGTAACCCGGATCGCGACCGCGCTGCGGATCGCCTCGTCCGAGGACGATCATGTCGTGAGGATGCCGCCGCGCGCGCATCGAGCGGCGCAGGGGCCATCAGAGGGCCGGCGGCCCGAGGCGACACGGCGGAAGAGGGGCCGGCGGATTTCCGCCGACTCTCCCGCGCCGGGATGTCGCCCGGCGCGGGGATGCGGAGATCGCGACGACTAGCGGTCGCCTGCGCCCGAGAGCAGCCTCTCGATCTGCGCCATTCCGTTCTCGCGCGCCTTCGCTTCGCTCGCGAGCGCGCGGTCCGAGCGCTGGATCAGCTTGCCGCTCCGGCGGATCGCCCATTGATAGGAAGCGCCCTCGGCCTTCGGCGGAAGGATCTCGAGCGTGTAGGGATGGGTGTTGGTCGTCATGTCGGTCATGGGGACCGTGTGCCACAGGCGCGCGCGGCCACCAAGCCCCTTGGGAGCAGAGGTTGGATCCGGCACCCCTCGGCGGTGCAGGATCGCACCATCCTCTTGAAGGCGGAGACGGAGGCCGTCCGAAACAGGGGCCGCCCTGCCGAAGGGCGAGCCCGACCTGCCGAACCCTTCATCGCCTTCGCTCAGGTCGAGGAGGCGAGGGCGAGGGGGGCGGGCGCGGATCGATCCTCGTCGGTGACGATCCGCGGGCGGGCACCGGCCAGCTTGTGCCAGGACCGGCGGGGGAGGGCCCCGAGAATGAGGCCGGCCGCGCCGAGGAGACCGGTCGCGGCGACGAAGAGGGTTTCAGGATCGAGCATCCACGGCCTGTAGGCGCTGGCAGGGCCCGCAGCGATGCGACCGGCCGCCCCGCGGCACGGCGCCACCCATCCGGTTCCGGTCGAAGGTCCGGTCACGGGGGCCGACCCGACGAGCGGCTCTCCCTCTTGCGGCGCGCGGGGCGTGCCACCAGATAGAGGAAGCGACGCGACGGGTCCTCACGGCAGGATCGGCGCGGCCGCTTCCCCGCTTCGCGAGAGGATGATCCGGCCCGGAGCCGGGACCCTGTCGCGACCCGGAAATACCGAGTTGACACCCGGTTTGAGGCACCCTATACGACGCCTCCCGACGCGGTGCCTGAGCAAAGGCGGGCCGCCCGGACAGACTTCCCGAGACGGTTGAAAGCAACCCACCAGCATTCGCTGAGGCGCTTTTCCGTCTTGATCTATGAAGACACTGGCTTTAAGCGGGTGTCGCTCTTTGACAAGTTCATCTGAGGAAGAGAAGCGTGGACGGCGCGTGTCCTTGCGGATCTGGCTTTGTGCTGGATCGTGAGTGGATACAAGCTGTTTACGGTTCGAGAGCTCACACGATCTGGGCGGCGACGTCTGGATTGGTTGTGAGCCTCTGTCAAACGTGATCAGCTATGATCGAGCTCTTTAACTTGAGAGTTTGATCCTGGCTCAGAGCGAACGCTGGCGGCAGGCTTAACACATGCAAGTCGAACGCTCGTCTTCGGACGGGAGTGGCAGACGGGTGAGTAACACGTGGGAACGTACCCTTTGGTTCGGAATAACACAGGGAAACTTGTGCTAATACCGGATACGCCCT
>NZ_SMNT01000010.1 GCF_004348265.1 Methylobacterium segetis | reverse complement strand
CCGCCGCCGCGATACCCTGCCAGAGGCCGGGCAGGCCGAGCCCGAGATGCTCCAGCGCCACGGCGAGGAAGCCGCCGACGAGGCCGGTCGCCGAGGCGAGGAAGGCACCATAGGCGAGGAGCAGGCCCCATCCCGCCAGGAAGCCGAGGCGGCGCCCGAACACGGCCTCGACATAGGCGAAGGCGGAGCCGGCCGTCGCGATGCGCCGGCTGAAGGCGACGAAGGAGAGGCCGATCAGCGCCATCGCCCCGCCGCCGATCAGGAAGGCGAGGGGCGCGGCCCGGCCCGCCGCCTGCGCCGCCAGCGGCACGTTGAAGGCCATGGCGAGCGTCGGTGCGATGATCGCGAGGGAGAGGACGAAGGCCTCGAAGGCGGTGAGGGGGCGTCGCGGGGGCGTCATCCGGCGATCATCGCAAATGGGGCGCCGAATGCGACCGCCCCGGATCCGCGCCGGGCCGGGCGTCGCGGCCCCGAACGGTCGCGGGCCCGGAACAGTGGCGCCGGAGCCGGGGTTGGCCGAGCGATCCCCACGTGTGATCCCCACGTGTGGACGCCGTGCGCATCCTCGGCCGCCGGGAGCAGACAGGTCATGGCCCAGCAGATCCCGATCACGCCCGACAGCCGCGCCGACGATCCCCGCGCCGACGCCGCGCGCGGCGACGAGACCCACGCGATCGCGGACGATCTCGCCTACCGCCGCCTCGTGATCGCGAACGTCGTCTTCGTCGGCCCGTCCGGCGCGGGCGATCGCGGCTGGGTCTTGGTCGATGCGGGCGTGCCCGGCTCGAAGGGCGCCATCACGGAGGCGGCCGCGGCGCGGTTCGGGGCGGGCGCCCGCCCCAAGGCGATCGTGATGACGCACGGCCATTTCGACCATGTCGGCGTGCTGGAGGACCTCGCGGCGGAATGGGACGCGCCGGTCTACGCCCACGCCCTGGAGCGGCCCTATCTCGACGGGAGCGCCGCCTACCCGCCGCCGGACCCGAGCGTGGGCGGCGGCCTGATGGCGCGGATCTCCCCCCTCTATCCGACGCGCCCGGTCGACGTCTCGGGGCACTTACGCCTCCTTCCGGAGGATGGCAGCGTGCCCCCGATGCCGGGCTGGCGCTGGCTGCACACGCCCGGCCACACGCCCGGCCACGTCTCGTTCTGGCGGGAGGAAGACCGCAGCCTGATCGCCGGCGACGCCTTCGTCACGACGGCGCAGGAATCGGCCTACGCCGTCGCCACGCAGCGGCCCGAGATCCACGGGCCGCCGATGTACCTCACGACCGATTGGGCGGCGGCGCACCGCTCCGTCGAGGCGCTCGCGAGGCTCGAGCCGGAGCGGGTCGTCACCGGCCACGGCCGGCCGCTCGCAGGGCCCGAGATGCGCCGCGCGCTCGCCGCGCTGGCCCAGACCTTCGAGGCGGTGGCGGTGCCGAAGCAGGGCCGCTACGTCGAGACCCCGGCGCGCGCGGAGGACGGATCGGCCTATCGCGAGCCCTGAGAGAGCCTCGCCCGTCCGGTCGCCCTCAGCGGGACGGGTGCCGCGTGCCGGTCCAGTACAGGGTCGTGCCGCAGGGCTCGATGCCGGCCTTCCCGCAGGCATTGCCGTGCAGGCCGAGCAGCATCGCGGGGCGGCCCTTCACGTGTTTGAAGTCCAGGCTCCGCACGTTCTCGTCCAGGACCTTCGCGTAGCCGCCCTTCGTGGAGGCGAAGACCTGCATCGTGCAGCCCGCGCTGCCGCAGAAATAGGTCGCGTCGCCGCCGCAGGCGAAGGCGCCGTAATCGAGGATGACATCCTCGATCCCGTCGCCGTTGACGTCCTTCCTCGCGATGAAGCCGGGACGGATCTCGGCTTTTTCCGGCGCGCAGGCTTGGCGCTGCTCCCGGATCGCCGCTTCGACGGGCGCCGGCAGGTCGCCCGCGCGCGACGGGGTGGCGGCCGCGAGGGCGAGAGCCATCACGAGCGCCGGTCCGAGCATGGGCGTCATCGTCGGGCTCAAGAATCGGGGAGCAGGGAGGCGGGGCGGTCGATTCCCGGGGCGGGCCTCAGCCCATCCGGGAGCGCATCTCGGCGCGGTAGGTGTCGATCACGACCCGCCGCCCGTTCCGCTCCGCGTGCCAGAAATCCCACCCGTTGCAGGCCGGCAGGCCCTGGACGAGGGCGCCGATCTTGTGGATCGAGCCGCTGACGGGACCCGCCATCAGGGTGCCGTCCGGCCGCACCAAGGCCTTGAAGCGTCCGCGCGCGTCGGTGAGCGTCTCGCCCGGGCGGACATGGCCCGCCTCGACGACGCTGAGGAAGGGGACGCGCGGCTCGGCGCGCTTGGCGGGCGCGAGGGCGAGCGTCGCCTGGGAGAGGGGCTCGACGGCGGCGATCCGGCGGCGCGCGGCGTCGGCATAGACGGTCTCGCGCTCGATGCCGATGACCCGGCGCCCGAGACGCTTGGCGACGGCGCCGGTCGTCCCCGTGCCGAAGAACGGATCGAGCACCACGTCGCCGGGATTCGTCGCCGAGAGCAGGGTGCGGGCGAGAAGCGCCTCCGGCTTCTGCGTCGGGTGGACCTTCTGGCCGGCGGCGTCCTTCAGCCGCTCCTCCCCCGTGCAGAGGGGGATGAACCAGTCCGAGCGCATCTGGAGGTCCTCGTTGCCCCCCTTCAGCGCCTCGTAATGGAAGGTGTATTTCGCGCTCGGATCGCGCGAGGCCCAGATCAGGGTCTCGTGGGCGTTCGTGAAGCGCTTGCCGCGGAAGTTCGGCATCGGGTTGGCCTTGCGCCAGACGATGTCGTTGAGGATCCAGAAACCAAGATCCTGCAGCACGCTGCCGACGCGGAAGATGTTGTGGTAGGAGCCGATCACCCAGAGCGTGGCGTTGGGCTTCATCACCCGGCGGCAGGCGGCGAGCCACTCGCGGGTGAAGGAATCGTATTGCGATAGGCTTGCGAACTTGTCCCAGTCGTCGTCGACGGCGTCGACGCGGCTCTGGTCCGGACGCAGGAGCGAGCCCTCTCCGAGCTGGAGATTGTAGGGCGGGTCGGCGAACACGCAGTCGACGGAGGCAGCCGGCAGGCTGTTCATCGCGGCGACGCAGTCTCCGATCAGGATATCGTCGAGGGGAAGACGCTGGACGGCGGGTACGAGACCCATCCGTGGCGCCGACGCGAGCCGCCCGGTACGCGAAACTTGTTTCCGGGCGGCGGCGCCGGCGACCACGGTACGCGGGGAAGCCATGGCAAACACCGGTTACGCGACTGACCGGGGCACCATGCTGCGGGTAGGGTAAAGGTCGGGTTGCCGAGTCGAGGAGAATGCGTCTCGATTTGGGGCTGCAGATTTTGCCCAGTCCCGCGCATCATCTCGAACAATCCGACGCCGCACTGCGGTAAGCCTTGCTCTCGCATGCGAAAATCGCTGCCTGTTCACGCCTGTTCTTCGATTGCGCGGATGGGTGCTTTCCGTTGCGCTGACGTGCTCCGACCGGTCGGACAGACAGCGGCCTGATCCCGGATCCCAGCGACATTTCGGGCCACGCCATCGCGAGTGGCGGCCGCGCCGGATGAGCGTGCTGGCCAAGGGTGCAGGCCAAGCGTTGCGGCCGATGCCGGATTTTGTTCCCGCTCCGAGCGGGAGGCAGGGTTTCGCTGCGTGCAGATCTCGGGCGATGAGCACCGGTTTTCGATCGACTTTCGCACTTCTTGCGGCGTCTGCACACCGATGTATTTCGGGAATTTTCCGAAATGGTGGCAAAGATGTCAGATCTTGCCCGATGCTTTCCGGCGGCGAGGCGATTTTTCGCGGGAGATATAGCCTGAATCTCCCCTGAACGCCGTCCCGAAATCGCGTCTCATTTTGGCCGAGATCCGGTTCATTTTCCGCGGCCATCATCAACAACAAGGGAATGCGGGATGCACACGAAGCCCGTTCGTTGGACCGCCGCCGCCATCCTCGGAGCCGTTCTCTCCGTTGCCACCCTGAACGCCGCCTCGGCCCAGTCGGGTGCGGCCTCCTGGTACGGCAGCGGCAGCCGGACCGCGAATGGCGAGCGCTTCAACCCGAACGGGTTGACCGCCGCCCACCGCAGCCTGCCCTTCGGCACCCGCGTCCGGGTCGCCGATTCGCGCACGGGGCGCTCGGTCGTGGTCCGCATCAACGACCGGGGTCCCTTCGTGCACGGGCGCATCATCGACCTGTCCCGCGGCTCGGCCCGGGCGCTCGGCATGGGCGGAACGACCTACGTCTCGCTCCAGGTCCTCGACTGAACCGCGCTCCGGCCGGCGTTGTCCGACGCGCCGGCCGGCCCCATCTGTGCGAGACATCCCAACGAGGACGACACGCACACATGGCCAAGCCCCTCATCGTCGACATCCCGCACGACCTCGGGCGGGACGAGGCCCGGCGCCGCATCGAGACGGGCGTGGAGCAGGGGCGGGCGCTGCTCGCCAAGAGCGGCGTCACCATCGGCAATCTCGCCTGGACCGGCGATCGGCTCGATTTCGCCCTCTCGGCGCTGACGCAGAGCGTCGACGGGCAGATCGATGTCGGCCAGGACAGCGTGCGCGTCGAGGTTCGGCTGCCGCTCCTGCTCGCCCTCTTCGCCGAGAAGATCCGCAAGTCGGTCGGCAAGGAGGGCAATCTCCTCCTCACGAAGAAGTAGGAGACGCGCGCCGCTCCAGAGGAACTGCCTCACCCGGGCGCCGTTGGCGACGAGATCCCCTCCGCACCCAGAGGACCGTCGCGCATGTCGAATCCCGGCCCGATCCCCGAGGCTCCGATCCCGGAGACCCCCTACGAGCCGCCTCAGACCCCGACGCCCGGTCCCGGCCCCGAGATCCCGGGCGAGACACCGCAGGAATCTCCGGGCGGGCGCCCGGCCGAGATCCCGATCAACGATCCGGGCGAATCCCCGCAGATCACGCCCGACCCCGCTCCGACGGGCCCGGCCAACCCGACGGCGTGAGGCGCGCGCCCCTCGATTGTTCGCGGCCGCGCGCACTGTCATAAGCCCGCGATGGCCGCACCCCCGCTCCTCACCCTTCAGGACGTCGCGCTCACCTTCGGCGGCACCCCGCTGATCGAGCGCGCCGAGATCGCGATCGCGCCGGGCGAGCGCGCCTGCCTCGTCGGCCGCAACGGCTCCGGCAAGTCGACGCTGCTGCGCATCGCCGCCGGCCTCCTGGAATCCGACCGTGGCGCGCGCTTCGTGCAGCCGGGGACGACAATCCGCTACCTCGCGCAGGAGCCCGACTTCTCCGGCTTCGAGACGGTGCTCGCCTTCGCCGAGGCCGGCCTCGCGCCGGGCGACGACCCGCACCGCGCCCGCTATCTCCTGGAGAATCTCGGTCTCACCGGGGCCGAGGACCCGCGCCGGCTCTCCGGCGGCGAGGGGCGGCGCGCCGCGCTCGCCCAGGCGCTCGCGCCCGAGCCGGACGTGCTTCTCCTCGACGAGCCCACGAACCACCTCGACCTACCCGCGATCGAGTGGCTCGAGTCCGAATTGAAGACCACGCGCTCCGCCCTCGTCCTGATCAGCCACGACCGGCGCTTCCTCTCGGCCCTGTCCCGCTCCACGATCTGGCTCGACCGCGGCGTCACGCGCCGGATCGAGCAGGGCTTCTCCGGCTTCGAGGCGTGGCGGGACGCCTTCTTCGAGGAGGAGGAGCGGGACCGGCACAAGCTCGACCGGAAGATCGCGGCCGAGGAGGATTGGCTGCGCTACGGCGTCACCGCGCGGCGCAAGCGCAACGTCCGGCGCCTCGGAAACCTGCACGATCTGCGCCGGCAGCGCCGGGAGGACCGGCGCCCGGTCGGCACCGTGACCATGAATTCGACGGAGGCCGAGGCCTCCGGCACCATCGTCGTCGAGGCGCGCGGCGTCGGAAAATCCTACGGCGCCCGGCGCATCGTCGACGGCCTGTCGCTGCGCATCGCCCGGGGCGACCGCCTCGGCATCGTGGGCGCGAACGGGGCGGGCAAGACCACCCTCGTGAACCTGCTGACGGGCAAGCTGGAACCCGATTCGGGCGCCGTGCAGCTCGGCACGAATCTCCGGATGATGCTGCTCGACCAGGCGCGCGCCGTGCTGGAGCCGGGCCAGACCGTCACCGAGGTGCTGACGGGCGGGCGCGGGGACACGGTCTCGGTCGGGGGCCAGAACCGGCACGTCATCGGCTACCTGAAGGACTTCCTGTTCACGCCCGAGCAGACGCGCACGCCCGTGAGCGTGCTCTCCGGCGGCGAGCGCAACCGGCTCCTCATCGCCAAGGCGCTGGCCCAGCCCTCGAACCTCCTCGTCCTCGACGAGCCGACCAACGACCTCGACCTCGAGACCCTGGACCTCCTGCAGGAGATGCTCGGCGAGTACGCGGGCACCCTGATCCTCGTGAGCCACGACCGCGACTTCCTCGACCGCGTCGTCGGGAGCGTGCTGGTGAGCGAGGGGGAGGGGCGCTGGATCGAGTATGCGGGCGGCTACTCGGACATGGTGTCCCAGCGCGGCGCCGGCGTGCAGGCCCGCGAGGCGGCCAAGCAGAAGGCGCCCCCGCGCGAGCGGGCCGCCGCGCAGGATCCTTCGCCCGGGAGCCCCGCCCGGACGAAGCTCGGCTTCAAGGAGCAGCACGAGCTGAAGACCCTGCCGGCGCGGATCGAGAAGCTCGAATCGGCCATCGCCAAGCTCCGCGAGATCCTGGCCGACCCCAACCTCTACGCCCGCGACCCCGGCCGATTCGAGAAGGCGTCGGCGACGCTCGTCGACGCAGAGACCGAGCTCGCTGCCGCCGAGGAGCGCTGGCTGACCCTCGAGATGCTGCGCGAGGCGGCCGGCGCCTGACGCCTCCCGAGTCGAGGTCGAATCGAAAGCCTGATGCAGCCGAGATTAACCTTCTGCCGGACGTTCAACCTACGCGCGATACCTTCTCCGATCTTGTGAAGTCGGCTCTCGATCGCCGATTTCTCGCGCCGGGCGAGCGGAAAGTCTCGGGTTCGACGACGGATTCGTTGCCGGCCTGCAACAGCGCCCTGCAAAGCCTCCTCACGCGGGTTTGAAGGCGCTGATCCATGTTGCCGCGGGCCGGCCCCTCCCTCATGGTACGGCCAAGGCAGGGATGAAGTCCCGCCCAAGGTTCGGCCGATGCCCGTGCGGGGAGGGCCAGACCTCCACGGGGTAAAAGGACGAACGGACAAGCCGGCGCACAACGGAAGCCGGTGCCGACATAACGTCCGGTCCCGAGGGTCTCGAAGCTTTTGGAGGTTTCACTATGAAGCTCGTGAAGAGCCTTCTTCTGGGGTCGGCGGCGGGGCTGACCGTCGTCGCAGGGGCTCAGGCCGCGGACCTTCCCGTCAAGAAGGCCGTTCCTGTCGAGTACGTCCGCGTCTGCTCTGCCTACGGAGCCGGCTTCTTCTACATCCCGGGCACCGAGACCTGCCTGCGTATCTCGGGCCGCGCCCGGTACGAGGTCGGCTACATGACGGACGGTAGCCGTCAGATCGCCGGCGCCGGCGACGCCCTCCAGAACCGCGGCCTGCTGCGCCTCAACCTCGATGCGCGCACCCAGACGGGCTACGGCACGCTGCGCGCCTTCGTCCGCGCCGAGATCGCGAGCCGCACCGGCCAGAGCAAGATGTCCTCCGGCACGCAGCAGCGCATCGCCAACGCCTTCCCGGCCTTCGGCCAGGACACGTTCGGCCGCGTCCAGGAATTCGTCGTCGCCGACAAGGCCTTCGTGCAATTCGCCGGCCTGACCGCCGGCCGCGCCTCGTCGTTCTTCGACTTCTACGCCCACGACTTCGAGATCATCGCCTCGACGCTCGGCTCCGACGTCCCCTCCACGAACCTCCTCGCCTACACGGCGAAGTTCGGCGAGGGCTTCTCGGCGACGATCTCGATGGAAGATCCGATGTTCCGGAAGAACCCGCTCTACTCGCAGGCCGCGGGTCCCGCGGCCGGCGCCGGTACGGCGGCCGCCTTCTTCCAGGGCACGACCGCTCCGACCCCGATCATCATCTCGCGCAACGCCGCGGGCGTGGTCACCGGCGTCACCCAGATCGACGCCGTCGAGCGCTCGCGCATGCCCGACTTCGTCGGCGCGCTCCGCTACGATGCGGCCTGGGGTTCGGCCCAGCTCTCGGCTGCCGTCAAGGACGTGAACGTCGGCGGCCCGCTCGCGAACTCGACCTTCGTCGGCGGCGCGGCCGGAGCCCGCATCGCGACCAACGCCTTCGCCGGCGCTCAGACCGCCTACGGCTGGGCCGTCCAGGGTGGCGTGAAGGTCAACGCGCCCTTCATCGCCCCCGGCGACGCCCTCTACCTGCAAGGTGCCTACGGCGAGGGTGCCTCGATCTACACGGGCTACACCGCCTTCACCGGCACCTACATCAACCAGACCTCGGTTTACGGCGGCAACCCGTTCAACCAGTGGCTGGCCGACGCCGTCGTGAACCCGAACACCGGCCGCATCGAGCTGTCGAACAGCTTCACGGTGGTCGGCTCCTACCTCCACTACTGGGCGCCCGAGTGGCGGTCGGCCTTCTTCGGCAGCTACGGCGAGATGCGCTTCCCGTCCGGCGTCCGTGCGGCCCTGGCCAACATCGGAACCGCCGCCGGCACGCTCACCAACGGCGCGACCACCTACACCACGACCAACCTGATCACCTCGGCTCCGGGCACCCTCGGCTTCGGCCTCAGCCCGGTCCTGCGCGACACCTATCAGGTCGTCGCGGGCGCCAGCCTGATCTGGTCGCCGGTGAAGGATCTCGATATCGGCGCCGAGGCCCAGTACATCCGCGTCGGCACGCTGAACGGCCGTGTCGCCAACGCCGACCGCACCACCGCGGCCAACGGCGTGGCGGGCGCCCTCTACAGCGTCACCAAGGAAGACACCTTCCAGGCCCGCTTCCGCGTGCAGCGCGACTTCTAAGTCGCCGCATCGGGCGAGCCCCGCGCTTCAGAACCCCGGCCGAGAGGCCGGGGATTTTTCGTTGACCGACCGCAGGATTGCGGGGATGGCCTTCAAGCTGCCGTGAAGGCAGCGTCCACTCGACCGACGCCGAGGCTCATCATCGGACGCATCGTGGTCTCCCTTCTTCCCTCTCCCACGGCCCGCCGGCGCCACGGCTGGCTGCTCGGCCTGCCCCTCCTCGGCCTGGTCTGGGTCGCGGCCACTCTCCACGCGCAGCCCGAGGTCGAGCGCGCGGTCGAGGCATCCGCGCGGGCGGCGTCCTCGGGCCAGCAGGATGCGGTGGACGCGAGCGGGGAGACGTGGTTTCGCCTGACGGGGCAGGGGCGGGACCTCGTCGTGAAGGGCGACGCTCCGGATGCGGCCTCGCGCGAGCGGCTCCTGCTGCGCCTCGCCGGTGCGGGGGCCCCGCGGCGGGTCCTGTCCGCCATCGGGCTCGTCGAGGAAGTCTCGCCCTTCGTCTGGACCGCAACCCGGACCCGCGAGGACCGGATCGACCTGTCCGGCAGCCGGCCGGCCGAGATCGGCCGCACCGCCCTCGACGCGCGGCTGAGGGCGGAACTGCCGGCCTCCGTCGCCCTGGCCGACGAGGCGCGCGCCGTTCGCGGCGGCCCTCCCGATTTCCCGTCCGTGGCGGCCTTCGCCCTGGCGCGGCTCCAGGCCCTGGCACCCGGCGGCGTCGCGACGGTGCGCGACACGACGCTCGGCCTCGAAGGTGAGGCGGCGGGGCCGGACAGCTACGAAACCCTGCGCGCGGACCTCGCGAACCTGCCCGCCGGCTACAGTGCCGGCCGTGTCGAGATCCGGCCGCCCCGCGTCGCCGAGTTCCGCTTCGGCGTCGAGCGGCGGGCGGATGGCGGCCTGACGCTGACGGGCAACGTGGTCTCCGAGACGGCCCGCACGCTCCTGCGCAAGGCGGCCCAGGAGGTCGCCGAGGGCGCCTCCGTCGAGGATCGCACGCGCACGGCGCGGGGACTCGGCGAGGGCATCGATCCGGAGGCCCTGACGCGCTTCACCCTCCAAGCTGCCGGGTTGCTGCGCGAGGGCAGCGTGACCTTCGACGGGGCTCGCCTCTCCGCCGCCGGCAGCGCCGTGGACGGGCAGGCGGTGGCCGAGATCGGGGTCCTGCTGCGCGAGCGCCGCCCGCAGGGTGTCGCGCCGGGCAGCCTGGACCTGCGCGCCGCGCCGCTCTCGCCCTACCGGGTGACCCTCCGGCGGGACGGCGACGGCCTCACGCTCGCCGGGCACCTCCCGGACGCCGCCGCGCGCGAGCGCGTTCTCGCCGCGATCCGCCCCCGGTTCATCCGCGAGCGCATCGTCGATCGCACGCGGCTCGCGGAGGGCGCGCCCCCCAATCTCGTCGCTGCCCTGGAGACCGCGATCCCGCAACTCGCGCTCCTCGCGAGCGGCGAGCTCGCCGTTGCCGACCGGGACATCGCCCTCACCGGGACGAGCCTCTATCCGGAGAGCGGCCGCCGCCTGCGCACGAGTTTCCCGGCGGCGCTTCCGGCCGCGTGGCGGGCCACCGCCTCGGTCAGCACGCCGGGTGCTCCGGAGCGGCGCGAGATCGATGCCTGCCGGCGCGACCTCGCCGCCGAGACGCGCGCCCATCCGCTGCATTTCGCGCCCGGGAGCAGCGCCTTCGCCGCGGATTTCTATCCGGTGCTCGACGCCATCGCCGCCCTGGCCAAGCTCTGCCCCGATCTCCGGTTCGAGGTCGCCGGGCATCTCGACCCGCCGGGCAGCCGGCGCGAGACGCCGTCCGCCGACGCGGGCGCCGTCCAGACGACGGCCTCGATCGACAAGGACGCGGCGAAGGAAGCCGCAGGACGCAGCGCGCCCGGCAAGGATGCCGCCAAGGGCAAGGATACTGCCCACATCAAGGAGGCCGCCCCCGGCAAGGATGCGAAGGCGGGCAAGGCCGCCGCCGACAAGAACGCCAAGGCCGCCAAGGGCGCCAAGCCCGCCGAGGCTCCCGTTGCCGAGTCGGAACCGGACATCGCCCGCCTGCGCGCGCAGGCGATCGTGGATTACCTCCTCCAGGCGGGTGCCGCGGCCGATCAGGTCGGCGCGGCCGCCGGCGCGCCCGAGGCCGGCGCGCAGGCCATCGTCTTCACGCTGCGGGGGTGAGTGGGATGGATTCGGTGACCCTGCTTCTCGGAAGCCTCTGGCCCGGTCTCGCCGCCGGCCTCGCCCTCGGCCTCTGCGCCGGCTGGCTCGGCGGCTGGCCGCGCGGCGCCGCGGCCGGGCTCGGGCTCCTCACCGCCGCCTCGCTCCTCGGCGCGGTCGCCATGGCCGGGCTGGTGCCCGGGGAGGCGGGCTTCTGGACGGAGAGCGCGGCGCTGATGCTCTGGACCTATCTCGGCGGCTGCGCCCTCGGAGCCCTCGCGCGCGGTGCGCGCAGCGATCACGAGCCGGCCGCCGGCGCGTAGATCGCGATCATCCCCCGAGGCCGGCCCGGACCGGCGCTCGTCAGCCCCTCAGCGCGCGCCGCGCTGCAGGTCGCCCTCGATCAGGAGCGCGCTCTTGCCATCGAGGCGGTTCCGGTAGACCTGCAGGTTCTCCATCACCCGCTGAACGTAGTTGCGGGTCTCCGTGAAGGGGATGCGCTCGACCCAGTCGATCGCGTCGACCTGCCCCTTGCGGGGGTCGCCGTAGGCGTCGATCCACTTCTTCACGTTGCCGCCGCCCGCGTTGTAGGAGGCGAAGGCGAGGATGTAGGAGCCGCGCCAATCCTCCATCAGCTCGCCGAGATGGGCTTGGCCGAGGCGGGCATTGTAGGCGGGGTCGCTCGTGAGCCGGTCCTGGTCGTAGCTTGTGCTCACGCGCTTGGCCGTGCGCTGGGCGGTGGCCGGCATCATCTGCATGAGGCCGCGGGCGCCGACGCCCGATTGCGCCCGCGGATCGAACTGGCTCTCCTGGCGGGCGATCGCGTAGACCATCGCCCGCTCGACCAGGGGCACGGCGGAGAAGGCCTCGAAGGCCGGGATGCCGATCGTCGGGTAGGCGTGGGCATCGAGCGGCAGGCCGCGCTGCACCGCGAGCTTGCCGATGGCGACGAGGGCGCGGGCATCCTTGAACTCGGTCGCGAGGTCGCCGAGCGCCTGCAACTCGCTCGGGTCGGTGAGTTTCTGCGCCGCGTCGATGTAGAGCGGCAGCGCGAGTTCCTTGAGCGAGGCCTCGCCGAGGAGGCGCAGGGCGCGCACGCAGAGGCGCTGGTCGAAGGCCGCGCGGGCGGCCGCGTCGAGGGGGGCGGGGCTGCGCAGGGGCAGGCTGGTCTGGCCGAGCTTCGCCCGGGCGAGCTGCCCGTAATAGGCGATCGGCTGAAGGGCCGCCCGCTCGTAATAGGCCTTGGCGTCGGCGGGCTGGTCGAGCACCTCCGCGGCCCGGCCCTGCCAGTAGGCGGCCCGCGCCACCGAGATCGGGGTCTCGGCGATATCGGCGGCGCGCCGGAAATGCAGGCTCGCGGCGACCGCGTCGCCCCGGAAGCGCAGGGCGATCCAGCCAGCGTGGAACTCGGCCTCGATCCGCTTCTCGACGGTGCGCGCGCTGTGGCCGCTCGCCACCGCGTAGGCGGTCCGGGCGTCGCCGAGATCCATCAGCTTGCGGGCGACGATCCGGCGCTCGACCCACCACTCGTCCCCGTCGGCGAGGACGTCGGGGTTCGTGGGCGCGGCGGCGAGCAGCGTCGCCGCCTCCCCCGTCCGGTCCGCCCGGCGGTGATACTGCGCGCGGGACAGGATGTAGGACGAATCGCTGCGCAGGCTCGGCGGCACGGCGTTGAGCGCGGCGAGCGCGCCCGAACTCTTGTCCTCGACCGCCCGGCGCGCCCGCACCAGCGTCGCGTAGGAGCCGCCCGCCTGGGCCGCCGCGCGGCCGGCCGTCTCCCAATCCTCCTTCAGGAGCGCGCGCTCCATGCGGTAGCGGTGGTCCGCCCGGCCGAGCACGCCGGGAAACGCGTCGAGCACCTTGGCTTCGAGGGTGCGCCCGAACGTGTCCTCGCGCCACAGCTCGCGGACGAGCGTGGCGGCATCCTCGTTCAGCCCCTCCGCCCTGAAGGCGAGGGCGAGGGCGAAACGGCCCGGGGCGCTCGACGGCTTCGAGGTCGCGAAGAAGGCGCGTACCGTGGCGGGGCTCTTCCGCTCGGCGAGCAGCGCCTCCTCGGCCCGGCGGCGCAGGAGCGGGCCGGCCGGCCAGTCCGGGTTGGTCCGCTGGAAGGCCGTGACGCGCTCGAAGCCGATCCCGGCGCCGGCGCGGATCGCCACCCATTCGAGGAGGGCGCGGGCGGCGGGGTCGGCGAAGCCGTCGCGCAGGCGGTCGCCCTCCGAGACCTTGCCCTTGCGGTAGAGGTCGATCGCCTGGCGCAGCTGCGTCACGTCGGTCTCGCCGCTGCGGGCGGCGCGGGCCGGATCGGGCAGTTCCGGCACGGGCGCGGCCGGCGTCATCCCGGCATCGGGGAGCGGGAAGGCGATCGGCGCCTCCGGATCGGCGGAGGCGTAGGAGGTGGCCGCAGGCGGCACGGCCTTCGCCGGCGGCGATTCCTCGGTGCCCGTCTCGACCCGGAGGGCGTCCGCCGCGACCGGGTCGGCCGGCTTCGCGTCGGAGACCTGGGCGGAGGGCGCCGTCGCGTCGCTCGCGGGCGGCGTCGGCTGCGAGGCCGGCTCGCTGGCCGGCGCCTGCTGCGCCGCGGGCAGCGTCGCGGCGAGGGCGACGCCGGCCAGGGTCGCGCCCGCCATCAACGTGAGGGCGAGGGCCGCCAGCGGGGGCCGGGAGAGTGTCGCCATGGCTCGGATCAGTCCCCGACGGGAGGGCGCATGTCCCAGGCTCGCCCCTCCTCCGTTAAGAAGTCATTAGCTGCGTCCGCAGATGGTTTGCGCGCGCGGTAGGGAAGCCCTATGTCTGCGCCGCTCCTCGCGGGGAGCGGCCGGGCATCCGGCGAGAGAGCAGACCGACGGCTGGGAACGCCAGGATGACCGAGACACACCCGCGCCTTCGCGGCTCGATGACCGCGCTTGCGACCCCGTTCCGCGAGGGCGCCTTCGACGAGGCGGCCTTCCGCGCCTTCGTCAGCTGGCAGATCGCGCAGGGCACCCACGGTCTCGTGCCGGTCGGCACCACCGGCGAGACGCCGACGCTCAGCCATGCCGAGCACGACCGCGTCGTCGAGGTGTGCATCGACGAGGCCGCCGGCCGGGTGCCGGTGGTGGCCGGCGCCGGCTCGAACTCGACCGCGGAGGCCGTCGAGCGGGCGCGTCATGCGGAGCGGGCCGGGGCGGACGCGGTGCTCATCGTCACGCCCTACTACAACAAGCCGACGCAGGACGGGCTGTACGCCCACTTCAAGGCCGTCAACGACGCGGTCGGCATCCCGATCATCATCTACAACATCCCCGGCCGGTCGGTGGTCGACATGAGCGTCGAGACGATGACGCGCCTGTTCGAGCTGAAGAACATCGCCGGCGTGAAGGACGCCACGGCCAAGCTCGACCGTGTCAGCCTGCAACGCCAAGCCATGGGTGAAGATTTCATCCAGCTTTCTGGCGAAGATGCGACGGCTTTGGGGTTCAATGCGCACGGAGGCCGCGGCTGCATCTCCGTCGTCTCGAACGTGGCCCCGCGTCTCTGCGCCGATCTGCAGGAAGCGACGCTCGGCGGAGACTACGCGAAGGCCCTGCGCATCCAGGACCTTTTGCTGCCGCTGCACACGAGCCTCTTCCTCGAGACCAACCCGTCCCCGGTGAAGTACGCTCTCGCCCGCCTCGGACACATGCGCGAGGACGTCCGCCTGCCGCTGCTGCCGGTGAGCGCCGGCACCCGCGCCATCGTCGATGCCGCCCTGCGCCACGCCGGGTTGCTCGAGGGCTGATCGGCCTCGCCGCGCGCGGGCGCGAACCCCATATGGACCGGCCCGGCCGCACCTTGGCGGCCGGCGTGAGACGAAAGCGCGATGGCCCCGAAACCCGATCCGTCCCGCCGCGTCGTCGCGGACAACCGCGCGGCGCGCTTTCACTACGCCATCATGGAGACCCTCGAGGCCGGCATCTCGCTGACCGGCACGGAGGTGAAGTCCCTGCGCAACGGCAAGGCGACGATCGGGGAGGCCTATGCCGGACCGTCCGGCAACGACCTGATGCTGTTCAACGCCTACATTCCCGAATACCTCGAGGCGAACCGCTTCAACCACGACACGAAGCGGCCGCGGCGCCTCCTCCTGCATCGCCGGCAGATCGACAAGCTGATCGGCGCCACCCAGCGGCAGGGTTTCACGGTGGTCCCGCTGAAGATCTACTTCAACGAGCGCGGCCGGGCGAAGGTCGAGCTCGGCCTCGGCAAGGGCAAGCAACTCCACGACAAGCGCGAGACCGCCAAGCAGCGCGACTGGGAGCGCGACCGGGCCCGCCTCCTGCGCGACCGGGGCTGAGAGGCGGGCTGGGAGCGAGCGCGGACGGATCCCGAGCCGCCCACCTCTCCCAAACGGGAGAGGTCGCATCCCTCACCCCAGCCCTCTCCCGAACGGGAGAGGGTGTGCGTCGCGCTCTCCTCGCCGCCCGCGGCTCCGGCGGCTAGGATGAACGCCCGCGCGGAGGCTCTCTCATGGAACCGGACTTTCTCAGCCTGCCCCCGGACCTGCCGGTGCCGGAGGATGACGGGGCGGCGGCCCATCTCGTCGGTCGGCGGCTGCCGAACGTGTCGCTCGAGGCGACCGATGGCGGGCGCGTCACGCTCTCCGCTCTCGCCGGGCGCAGCGTCGTCTACGCCTATCCGCGCACCGGCGAGCCGGGGCGCCCGAACCTCGTTCCCGATTGGGACCTGATTCCGGGCGCGCGCGGCTGCACCCCGCAGACCTGCAGCTTCCGCGATCATCACGCGGCGTTGCGCGCCCTCGGCGTCGCCCACCTGCACGGGCTCTCGACGCAGACGAGCGCCTACCAGCGCGAGGCGGCGGAGCGGCTGCACCTGCCCTTCACGCTGCTGGCCGACCCGCATCTCGCCTTCACCAAGGCGCTCGGCCTGCCGACCTTCGTCGCGGCCGGACAGACCCTCCTGCGGCGCCTGACGATGATCGTCGACGAGGGCGTGGTGACGAAGGTGTTCTACCCGGTCTTCCCGCCGGATCGCAGCGCCGACGACGTCCTCGCTTGGCTGCGTGCGCCGGACGCCTAGACCTCGCCGGATTCGTCGGGCGCCGGCCCCTGGCGGATACCGTAGCGGCTCTCGAGGCCCGGATTGCTGCGCGGCGGCGCCCGATCGGCGAAGTCGCGGGACGGGCGCCCATTCTCGCCGGCGGGCCGCGTATTCCGCTCACCCGGATCGCGCCCGACCTTGGGCATCAGGTGGACGAGGTCGACGAACTCGTCGGCCTGCCGGCGCAGGTCGTCCGCGATCATCGCGGGCTGCGTCTGGATGGTCGAGACCACCGTCACCCGGACGCCGCGGCGCTGCATCGCCTCGACGAGCGAGCGGAAATCGCCGTCGCCCGAGAACAGGATCATGTGCTCGATATAGGGGGCGAGCTCCAGGGCATCGATCGCGAGCTCGATGTCCATGTTGCCCTTGATCTTGCGACGGCCCATCGAATCCGTGAATTCTTTCACGGGTTTCGTGACGACGCGGTAGCCGTTGTAGTCCAGCCAGTCGATCAGCGGGCGAATGGAGGAATATTCCTGATCCTCGATCATGGCCGTGTAGTAGAAAGCCCGGATCAGATTGTCCCGGCTCTGGAATTCCTTCAGCAAACGCTTGTAGTCGATGTCGAAGCCGAGTGATTTCGTTGTCGCGTAAAGATTGGCGCCGTCGATGAAAAGGGCGCTTCGTTGTTGTGTGCTCATGGCGCGGTTCGCCTGTTCTGAAAAAATGGATCGATCGAAGGGATTTAATGGCTCTGGGCTTCGGCAATGCGCGGCCGTTTCAGATGGGTGCCTGACGCCCGGGAGATGAATGGCTGAGTGGAATGTTACCGACTGAAGTCTTGAAAAACGATTGCGACAAAGATTGTGCGCCAAGCTTTTCGAGTAAAAAGGCGTTCGTTTCTCGGCCGACTTGCTTGGTGAACCTGCAAAGAGCTTTGGAAGCCGGATTCGCGCGTGTCAAGCCGCGCCCATGACAATGTCATGTGCAGGTGCCGGGAGCGGATGCGGGCATTTGCGCGCCCGAAACCTGAGGTTACCTGCGCGCGCTCGCTCCCAGCCGGAGGCGGGCGCAAAGGGAGCCTCGGACAGAGGCGTCAGGCGAGCGGTATGGCGCGGCTGCCCGGCTTCACCGCCGGGATGGCAGCGAGGTCCGGCGGCAGCGCGTCGGCCGGATAGGCCGGGATGTCGAGGGTCACGAGGGAGAGCAGCGGCACGCCGATCGCGCCGCGCCCGCCCGAGCGGTCGATCAGGCAGGCCGCGCCGACGATCTCGCCCTCCTGGTCCCGGAGCGAGGCGAGGCATTCGCGTGCCGACAGGCCGGTCGTCACGATGTCCTCGACGATGACGGCCCGGGTCCCTTTCGGAATCGCGAAGCCGCGCCGGAGCTGGAAGGGGCCGCCCGGCTCGCGCTCGACGAAGATCGCTCGGGCGCCGAGATGGCGCGCCGTCTCGTAGCCGGGCACGATGCCGCCGATCGCGGGCGAGACCACGATGTCGATCGCGCCGAAGCGCGCGCGGATGGCCTCGGCGAGCGCCCGGCACAGGCGCTCGGTCCGCGGCGGCTCGGAGAAGATCGCCATCTTCTGCAGGAACACGCCCGAATGCAGGCCGGAGCTGAGGACGAAATGCCCCTCCAGCAGGGCTCCGGCATTCCGGAATTCTTCGAGCACCTGCTCCGGCTTCATGGGGTCGCGGCTCCGCGGCGGGGGATCACGGGCCGCTTGTGGCAGCGGCGAAACGGCGAGGCAAGCGGAGCGGCCCTCAGCCGTTGACCCGGTCGACCCGGCTGACCGCGCGCTTGCCGCGCAGTTCCGCGACGATCGCGTTGAGGTGCTGCAGGTCCCAGACCGAGAGATCGATCACGATCTCGGTGAAGTCCTGCGTGCGCCGCTTCATCGAGACGTTGTCGATGTTGCCGTCGTGGTCGGCGATCACCTGCGCGATCTGCGCCAGGGTACCGGGCTCGTTGATCGATTGCAGGGCGATGCGCGCCGGGAAGCGCTCGCTCGATCCGGCCTCCACGTCCCAGCGCACGTCGAGCCAGCGGTCGGGCTCGTTGTCGAAGGCGGCGAGCGCCGCCGACTGGATCGGGTAGATCGTGACGCCGATGCCGGGGGTGAGGATGCCGACGATGCGGTCGCCCGGCACGGCGCCGCCGTTCGGGGCGAAGCTGACGGGCAGGTCGCCGTCCAGCCCCCGGATCGGGATCGCGTCCGATTGCCCGTCCTCCGCGGCGCCGTTCCCGCCGGGAAAGGTGAGCCGCATCGTCTGGTCCTTCGAGCGGGTGAGGCGGCCGGCCCCGTTCGCGGGCGGCTGCTGCACGGAGGCGCCGCCGGCGCGCCGCTCGTCCTTGTAGTCGGGATAGACCGCCTTCACGACGTCGCCCGAGAACATCTCGCCGCGCCCGACCGCCGCGAACACGTCCTCCGTCGAGCCGCGGGCGAGGCGGGGGAGGGCACCCCGCAGCTTGTCCTCGGAGAAGCTCTTGCCCGCCCGCTCGAAGGCGCGGTCGAGGATCTGGCGGCCGAGGCCGGCATATTGGCGGCGCACGGCCGAGCGCGTCGCCCGCCGGATCGCGGCGCGGGCCTTGCCGGTGACGACGAGGGATTCCCAGGCAGCGGGCGGCGTCTGCCCGTCGGAACGGGCGATCTCGACCTCGTCGCCGTTGGCGAGCTCGTGCAGGAGCGGCGCCATCCGGCCGTTGATCTTGGCGCCGACCGCCGTATTGCCGACATCCGTGTGGACCGCGTAGGCGAAGTCGATCGGCGTCGCGCCCCGCGGCAGGGCGATGAGCCGGCCCTTGGGCGTGAAGCAGAAGACCTGGTCCTGGAACAGTTCGAGCTTGGTGTGCTCCAGGAACTCCTCCGGGCTGTCGCCCTCGGCGAGCAGCTCGATCGTGCGGCGCAGCCACTGGTAGGCGCCGCTCTCCGTGGCGAGCTTCGGGTGGATCGAGCCGTCGCCGGCCCGGTTCGCCTCCTTGTAATGGGCGTGCGCCGCGATGCCGTACTCGGCGATCTCGTCCATCTCCGCGGTGCGGATCTGCAATTCGACGCGCTGGCTCTTCGGCCCGATCACCGTGGTGTGGATCGAGCGGTAATCGTTCTGCTTCGGGGTCGAGATGTAGTCCTTGTAGCGGCCCGGGACCATCGGCCAGCTCGTGTGGACGACGCCGAGCGCGCCGTAGCAATCGGCCACCGTGTCGACCACGACGCGGAAGCCGAAGATGTCGGAGAGCTGCTCGAAGGCGACCGACTTGCGCTCCATCTTCGACCAGATCGAGTAGGGCCGCTTCTGGCGCCCCGACACCTCCGCGGTGATGCCGCGGGCGCCGAGCTTGGCCGTCAGGTCCTGCTCGATGCTCTCCACGAGCCGCTCGGACTTCGCCGAGAGATCGGTGAGGCGCTGCGTGATGGTGGCGTAGATCTCGGGCTTGAGATTGCGGAAGGCGAGGTCCTCGAGCTCGTCGCGCAGTTCCTGCATGCCCATGCGGCCGGCGAGCGGCGCGTAGATGTCGAGCGTCTCCTCGCCGATGCGGATCCGCTTCTCGGGCGGCATGTGGTGGAGGGTGCGCATGTTGTGCAGGCGGTCGGCGAGCTTGACGAGGAGCACGCGCACGTCCGCCGCCACGGCCAGCAGAAGCTTGCGGAAGTTCTCGCCCTGGGCGGCCCGCTTCGAGACGAGATCGAGCCGCTTCAGCTTGGTCAGCCCGTCGACGAGGGCGCCGATCTCGGGGCTGAACAGCTCGCGGATCTCGTCGAGGGTGGCGGCGGTGTCCTCCACCGTGTCGTGCAGCACCGCGGCGACGATCGTCGCATCGTCGAGGCGCAGATCCGTGAGGATCGCCGCGACCTCGAGGGGATGGGCGAAGAACGGGTCGCCGGAGGCGCGCTTCTGCGTGCCGTGGGCCCGCATGGCGTAGACGTAGGCGCGGTTGAGCAGGGCCTCGTTCGCGGCGGGGTTGTAGCGTTTCACCCGCTCCACGAGTTCATACTGGCGCATCATCCGCCGACGGACCCTTCCCCTGCTTGCAATGCCGCGCCGCGAGACCGCGGCGGTCGCTGTCCCGCGCGATCGGGCGGCAAGTCTCCCGCATCGCACAGGCGCGCGCCAGACCCTCGGCGTCGCAGAGGCGCCGAATTCGGCCGGAAACGAGAAAACCCGGCCTCGCGGCCGGGTTTCGAGACAGGGAGCCTGTCCGTTCCGGCTCAGTCGCCCTCGTCGTCGGTCTCCACCGGCGGGGCGAGGTTCTCCAGGCCGCGCAGGAGGTCCTCCTCGCTCATCCGGTCGAACTGCACCGCGCTGTCGTCGCTGGAGGCGGCCTGCGGGGCCACCGCCGCGGCGGCGGGCGAGGAGGAGAGCAGCGGCACGGTCTCGGCCTCCGGCTCGTCCACCTCGACGTATTTCTGCATCGAGTGGATCAGCTGCTCCTTGAGGTCGTCCGCCGTGATGGTCTCGTCGCCGATCTCGCGGAGCGCCACGACGGGGTTCTTGTCGCGGTCGCGGTCGACGGTGAGCGGCGCGCCGGCGGCGAGCAGACGGGCGCGGTGGCTGGCCAGCAGGACCAGCTCGAAGCGGTTCTCGACCTTGTCGATGCAGTCTTCAACGGTGACGCGAGCCATGGGCGGCGGCTCCTTCCTGGACTTAAGACGCGAGGATTTTCGGAGATGATCGCGCGTCTTACACCGGTTGGCGCCATGCAACAAGCTGAACGGTGGCGGCGATTTGTGCGCTGCATTGTTGACACCCGAGGGCTTGCGATGCGACTGCGCCGCGCTTTCTCAAGCCTTCAGAGCGACGAAGGGCGGCTCTCCATGACGCGAGCACTCATCTTCCCCGGTCAGGGCAGCCAGGCGGTCGGCATGGGCAAGGCGCTCGCCGAGGCGCACCCGGCCGCCAGGGACGTGTTCGCCGAGGTCGATGCCGCGCTCTCGCAGAACCTGTCCCGGATCATGTTCGAGGGGCCGGTCGAGGAGCTGACGCTGACGGCGAACGCCCAGCCCGCCCTGATGGCGGCGAGCCTCGCGGTGCTGCGCGTGCTGGAGGCCGAGCGCGGCCTCGACCTTTCCCGGGACATCGCGAGCGTGGCCGGCCATTCGCTGGGCGAGTACTCGGCGCTGGCCGCCGCCGGGACCTTCTCGGTGGCGGATGCGGCCAAGCTCCTGCGCATCCGCGGCGAGGCGATGCAGCGGGCGGTGGCGCCGGGCGAGGGCGCCATGGCGGCGCTGATCGGCGCCGAGTTGGAGGCTGCCCGCGAGATCGCGGCGGAGGCCGCAGAGGAGGCCGCAGGGGGCGGGGTCTGCGACGTGGCGAACGACAACGGCGCCGGTCAGGTCGTGCTCTCCGGCCACAAGGCGGCGGTGGAGCGGGCCGTGTCCATCGCCCAGGGGCGCGGCATCAAGCGGTCCGTGCTCCTCAACGTCTCCGCCCCCTTCCATTGCAGCCTGATGGGCCCGGCGGCCGACGCGATGCGCGAGGCCCTGGGCGCGGTCCGCGTCGCCGCCCCGATCATTCCCGTCTACGCGAATGTCCGCGCCGCGCCCGTGACCGATCCGGAGGCGATCCGCGCCGCGCTCGTCGAGCAGGTGACGGGCACGGTGCGCTGGCGCGAATGCGTCGCCGCCATGGCCGGGGCAGGCGTCGACACGTTCTACGAGCTGGGTTCCGGCAAGGTGCTGACCGGCCTCGTCAAGCGCATCGTGCCGGGCGCCGCGGCCAGCCCCGTCGGGACGCCGGACGACGTCGCGGCCTTGCCCACGCTCTGACCATCCGCCACACGCGAGGGACGTAATCCCATGTTCGATCTCACCGGCCGCAAGGCCCTCGTCACCGGCGCCACCGGCGGCCTCGGCGGGGCCATCGCCCGGGCGCTGCACGCGCAGGGCGCCTCCGTGGCGTTGTCGGGCACCCGCCAGGAGGCGCTGGAGGCGCTGGCGGGCGAGCTCGGCCATGAGCGGGTCCACGTCACCCCCTGCAACCTCGCGGACGCGCAGGCCGTCGAGGCGCTGGTGCCGGCGGCCGAATCGGCGCTCGGCGGGCTCGACATCCTCGTCAACAATGCCGGCATCACGCGGGACAACCTGTTCCTGCGCATGAAGGACGAGGAGTGGGAGCAGGTGCTCGCGGTCAACCTCACCGCCGCCTTCCGCCTCTCGCGCGCGGCCGTGAAGGGCATGATGCGCCGCCGCTCCGGCCGCATCGTGAATATCGGCTCGGTGGTGGGCTCCACCGGCAACCCGGGCCAGGGCAATTACGCGGCGGCGAAAGCCGGCCTCGTCGGCCTCACCAAGGCGCTCGCCGCCGAGGTCGCCTCCCGCAATATCACCGTCAATTGCATCGCGCCCGGCTTCATCGCCTCGCCGATGACCGACGAGCTCAATGACAAGCAGCGCGAGGGCATCCTGACCCGCGTGCCGATGGGCCGGCTCGGCAGTGGCGCGGAGGTCGCGGCGGCCACCGTCTACCTCGCCTCGGACGAGGCGGCCTACGTCACCGGCCACACGCTGCACGTGAACGGCGGCATGGCCATGCTCTGACCGGCGGGGCTCCCCCGGCGCATCCTCCGGCCCCGGTACAACCCGAGGAAAACGTTCGGAAAACCACAGGGATGAACGGTTCGTGAACCGGCTCTCGCCAGCGCGGGAACCCTGTGTTAACACCCCGGCAGCCGTGCAAGGGGGGTTGACGGTTCAGCGGGTTGCAAGTCCAAGACGACACGCGATCGGACACCGGCCGCTTGAGCGAAACGCCCGGCAACGGGAGAGCGGCCACGGCGCCTTCACCATCACGATGGACACACGAGGACCAACAATGAGCGATATCGCTGAGCGCGTGAAGAAGATCGTCGTCGAGCACCTGGGCGTCGAGCCCGAGAAGGTGGTCGAGGGCGCGAACTTCATCGACGATCTCGGCGCCGACAGCCTCGACACCGTCGAGCTCGTGATGGCGTTCGAGGAGGAGTTCAACGTCGAGATCCCGGACGACGCCGCGGAGACCATCCAGACGGTCGGCGACGCGGTGAAGTTCCTCGAGAAGAACTCCGCGTAAGATATTTCGAGCGGCGCGGCCGGGGCCGAAACGCCCCGCCCGCCGTTCATAGGGAACGGAACGGTTCGGGATAGCGCGATGCGTCGGGTTGTCGTTACGGGTCTGGGCATGGTCACGCCGCTGGGCAGCGGAGTGGAGCACACCTGGAGCCGCCTGATCGCGGGCGACAGCGGGGCGGCGAAGGTCACGGCCTTCGCCACGGACGACCTCGCCTGCAAGATCGCCTGCTCGATCCCGTTCGGCGACGGCACCGACGGCACCTTCAACCCCGACCGGGTGATGGAGGTGAAGGAGCAGCGCAAGGTCGACCCCTTCATCGTCTACGCCATGGCGGCGGCGGACGAGGCGCTCAACGATGCCGGGTGGCACCCCAAGACGGATGACGATCAGTACGCCACGGGCGTGCTGATCGGCTCCGGCATCGGCGGCATCGGCGGCATCTACGACGCCTCGATCACGCTCCACGAGAAGGGGCCGCGGCGGGTCTCGCCCTTCTTCATCCCCGGCCGCATCATCAACCTCGCCTCCGGCCAGGTCTCGATCGCGCACGGGCTCAAGGGCCCGAACCACGCCGTCGTCACCGCCTGCTCGACGGGCGCGCACGCGGTGGGCGACGCCGCCCGCCTGATCGCCCTGGGCGACGCCGACGTCATGGTGGCGGGCGGGGCCGAATCACCCGTGAACCGCCTCTCGCTCGCGGGCTTCGCCGCCTGCCGGGCGCTCTCCACCGGCTTCAACGAGGAGCCGACCCGCGCCTCCCGCCCCTACGACAAGGACCGCGACGGCTTCGTCATGGGCGAGGGCGCCGGCATCCTCGTGCTGGAGGAGTACGAGCACGCCAAGGCCCGCGGCGCGAAGCTCTACGCCGAGATCGTCGGCTACGGCCTCTCGGGCGACGCCTACCACATCACCTCGCCCTCGCCGGACGGCGACGGGGCCTTCCGCTGCATGACGGCCGCCGTGAAGCGCGCCGGCATCGACCCGAGCGAGATCGACTACATCAACGCCCACGGCACCTCGACGCCGATGGGCGACGAATTGGAGCTGAAGGCCGTCGAGCGCCTCCTCGGCCCCGCCGCCGCCAAGGCCTCGATGTCCTCCACGAAATCGGCCATCGGGCACCTCCTGGGTGCGGCGGGCTCGGTGGAAGCGATCTTCTCGGTCCTCGCCATCCGCGACGGCGTGCTGCCGCCGACCCTCAATCTCGACAACCCGAGCGTCCAGACCGAGATCGACCTCGTGCCGCACGAGGCGAAGCGCAAGCGGGTGGACGTGGTTCTGTCGAACTCGTTCGGGTTCGGCGGGACGAATGCGTCGCTGGTGATGCGGCGGGTTTAATCACACCGTCACCACCGCCTCCGCTCCTCCTCACCCGGCACCCGCCCCTGCGGCGTCAGCCCGTTGATCACCTCCGGCAGCACCTGCGCGAGCTGCGAGAGCAGCGTGTCGCGGTTCATCCCGGTCTGGCGCTCCAGCGTGTCGAGCGTGTCGGGGCCGAGCGCCTGGGCGAGCTGGTTCGGCTGAACCGGCCGGTTCTGGCCGTGGCCGATCCAGGATCCGATCACGTCGCCGAGGCCGCCGCGCTGGAAGCGCTCGACCAGGCCGTCCAGTCCGCCGAGATCGGGGCCGCCTTGGCCGCCTTGACCGCCCTGCCCGAACGGGTCCCCGGGCTCGCGGTCGAGATGGGCGTAGGGGCCGGCGCCCGGGCCGCGGCCTGAGCCGGCATCGCCCGGCCCGTCGAGCATGCCGGAGAGGTCGCTGTAATCGCCCTCGCGCGGGGGAGGGCCGTCGCGGCGGGCGCCGCTCGGGTCATAGCCGCCCTGGTTGAAGCCGCCGATGTCGCCGGACGGGTCGCGGTCGTCGCGCCCGTAGGGGCCGGCGCCGCCGGAGCGGTCGTCCTCCGGGCCCGGCTCGTCGTCGGGGCGGTGCTGCGGGCCGCCGCGCCCGAAAATGTCGCCGAAGCCGCCGCTCGCGCCCTTGGCGAGGAGCAGCATCAGGAGGGCCTTCACCAGCGGCGACATGCCGGGGCCGCCCTGGGCGCTGCCGGGGCCGCCGGACCCGCGCCCGCCGCCGAGCACCTGTCCCAGCACCCCGCCGATGACCGAATCGAGAAGTCCCATGGCGCGCTCCCTTGCCGGCATTCCCGTCTCAACGGCGGAGATGCGGGCGCGGTTGCGCGAGCGGGGCGGTTCGGGCGCTGCGCCGCTATTCCCGGCGGCCGCTCAGGCCGGCGCGGTCGCTCTTCGGCAGGTGGTCGAGGGGGTTCGTCACCGCCGCCTTGCCGCCGCCCGAGGCGGGCACGACCGCCGTGGTCGAGCGGATCGCGCTCGGGGGCGCCACGCCGCCGACCCGCTGGTCGGCGGCGCGCTCGCCGCTCTTCACGGTCGGGAAATCGGCGGGGAGGGTCGAGGCGTTCGGCTGGTCGCGCCGGCTCTCGACGCTCTGCGCCTTCGCCGGCACGGCGATGGCGGCGGTGGCGGCGGCGAGGAGGCCGCCGAGGAACAGGCCGGTCGCCGCGCCGCCGGCGCGGGGACGAAGGCATCGACGAGAATGGGGCACGACGGCCTCCCGTTCAGGCAAGGTGAGCCGCAGCATCTGCGGTGTCTTGCCGAAGGAAAGCGCGAGGTCTCCCCAGGTTCCGGACCTGCCCGCCGCTCAGCGGTCCCGCGAGCCGCGGCCCTTGTATTTCGGGCGCTGGCCGCCGATCCCCTGCGTCGAGCGGGCCTTCGGCCGTTCCTGCCACGCGGGCGGCGGGCCGCCCACGGGCACTTCGCGGTCGGTGCCCGGTCCCATGTCGTCGAGGCTCGGCTTGGCGATGCGGCTGCCGCCGGAGGGCCGCCCACGTCCGCCGCGCTCGCCGTAGCGGCCGGCCTCGCGCTCCACGTCCGCCTGCCGGGCCATCGGGTCGTCGGCGACGAGGAGTTCGGTCGCCTGGAGCCGCTTCAGCTCGTCGCGCAGGCGCGCCGCCTCCTCGAAATCGAGATCGGCCGCGGCCGCCCGCATCCGCTTCTCGAGATCCGCCAGCACGGCCTTCATGTTGTGGCCGACGGTGACGGCGTCCTTGGCCAGCCCCGTATCGACCCGCACGTGGTCGCGCTCGTAGACGCTCTCCAGGATGTCGCCGATGTTGCGCTTGACCGATTGGGGGGTGATGCCGTGCTCGGCATTGTAGGCGAGCTGCTTCTGGCGCCGCCGCTCGGTCTCGGCCATCGCCCGCTCCATCGAGCCCGTGACCTGATCGGCGTAGAGGATGCAGCGGGCATCCGCGTTGCGGGCGGCGCGGCCGATCGTCTGGACGAGCGAGGTCTCGGAGCGGAGGAAGCCCTCCTTGTCGGCATCGAGGATGGCGACGAGGGCGCATTCGGGGATGTCGAGACCCTCGCGCAGCAGGTTGATGCCGATCAGCACGTCGAAGGCGCCGAGCCGGAGATCGCGGATGATCTCGATCCGCTCCAGCGTGTCGATGTCCGAGTGCATGTAGCGCACGCGCACGTTGTTCTCGTGCAGGTACTCGGTCAGGTCCTCGGCCATGCGCTTGGTCAGCGTCGTCACCAGCGTCCGGTAGCCGGCCTGCGCCACCTCGCGCACCTCGCCCAGCAGGTCGTCGACCTGGCTTCGGGCCGGGCGCACCTCGATCACGGGATCGACGAGGCCGGTCGGGCGGATGACCTGCTCGGCGAAGACGCCCGCCGTGCGCTCCATCTCCCACTTGCCCGGCGTCGCCGAGACGTGGACCGATTGCGGGCGCATCGCGTCCCATTCCTCGAAGCGCAAGGGGCGGTTGTCGAGGCAGGAGGGCAGGCGGAACCCGTACTCGGCGAGCGTCGCCTTGCGGCGGAAGTCGCCCCGGTACATGCCGCCGATCTGGGGCACGGTGACGTGGCTCTCGTCGGTGAAGACGAGGGCGTTGTCGGGCAGGTACTCGAACAGGGTCGGCGGCGGCTCGCCGGGCTTGCGGCCCGTGAGATAGCGCGAGTAGTTCTCGATGCCGTTGCAGGAGCCCGTCGCCTCGATCATCTCGATGTCGAAGGTGCAGCGCTGCTCGATGCGCTGCGCCTCGATCAGGCGGCCCATCCGGGTCAGCTCCTCGACGCGGCCCTTCAGCTCGTGCTTGATGCCCTTGATCGCCTGCTGCAGCGTCGGGCGCGGCGTGACGTAGTGGCTGTTGGCGTAGACCTTCACGAACTTCAGCTCGTTGATCTTCTTGCCCGTCAGCGGGTCGAACTCGACGATGCTCTCGATCTCGTCGCCGAACAGCCCGATCCGCCAGCCGCGATCCTCCAAGTGGGCCGGCCACAGCTCGATCACGTCGCCGCGCACCCGGAAGGTGCCGCGGGCGAAATCCGACTGGATGCGCTTGTACTGGAGCGCCACGAGGTCGGCGATGAGCTGGCGCTGCTCGATCTTCTCGCCGAGGCTCACGGTGAACGACATCGCCGTGTAGGTCTCGACCGAGCCGATGCCGTAGATGCACGAGACGGAGGCGACGATGATCACGTCGTCCCGCTCCAGGAGGGCGCGGGTCGCGGAGTGGCGCATGCGGTCGATCTGCTCGTTGATCGAGCTCTCCTTCTCGATGAACGTGTCCGAGCGCGGGACGTAGGCCTCCG
Source organism: Methylobacterium segetis (assembly GCF_004348265.1). Lineage (GTDB taxonomy): Bacteria > Pseudomonadota > Alphaproteobacteria > Rhizobiales > Beijerinckiaceae > Methylobacterium > Methylobacterium segetis. Next base: position 46,436 of record NZ_SMNT01000010.1, on the reverse strand, counting down.
GCTGGTAATAATCGTAGTAGGAGACGAAGTACTCGACCGCGTTGTCGGGGAAGAAGCTCTTGAACTCGCCGTAGAGCTGCGCGGCGAGCGTCTTGTTCGGCGCGAGGATGAGCGCGGGGCGCTGCGTCGCCTCGATCACCTTGGCCATGGTGAAGGTCTTGCCGGAGCCCGTGACGCCGAGCAGCACCTGGTCGCGCTCGGCCGCCTTCACGCCCTGGACGAGCTCGGCGATCGCGGTCGGCTGGTCGCCCGCGGGGGTGAACTCGGATTTCAGCCGGAAGGGGACGCCGCCCTCCGATTTCTGCGGGCGCTCCGGCCGGTGCGGCACCCAGGTCTGCCCGTCCTTGAAGAGCGGGTTGCCCTCGGTCAGAAGCCGCTGGAGGGCGTCGACCGTGGCCGAGACGCCGTCCGCGGCGAGCGAGGTCTGCCCGTCCTCGACCGCGCCCTCGGGCGCCGGCCCGTCCTCGCCGTCGCGCAGGCCGAGCGCCTGGGCGAGGCGCGGGTCGACATCGGCCGCGCTGCCATGCGCGTAGCTCGCCTGGGGCGCCTCGCCGAAGCCCGTCGCGGCGGCCGGATCGGCCTTCTTCGCGCGGCCCTTCCGCTTCGGCTCGCCGGGTCTCGCCGGCGGCGGCTCCGGCAGGCGGTTGCGGTTCAGGGCCGGGTTGAGGAGTTCGGCCAGGAAGGGGTCGAGCGGCTTCAGCTCGGGCTTCTCGGCCTTGCCCGAGGTGTGGCGGGGCTTCTTGGGAATCGGCATACCCCGAATATGGCGGCTGCGGCCCGCGCCGGAAAGGGCAGCCCCCGTCAGACCTTGGCGACGGCGATGGCACCGCCGTCGAGGAGCGAGAAGCGGATGCCGGCGGCGCGGAGCGCCGCGACCGCCGTGTGGCGCGACCGCGCGGCGGTAGCCTCGACATCCTCCTCAAGTCGTCGGATCGTCGAGAAGGACAGGCCGCTCGCCGCAGCCAGATCGTGCATCGACCAGTCGAGGAGGCCACGGGCCGCTCGCATGTGATGGCCGCCGACCCGCTCCTGCAGCGCGCGCAGCAGATCATCGGTCGGCAGCATGGCCTGGCGATCCGCCGGGAACGCGAAATTGTCCCACCTCTCGATCCCGCCATCCGCATTCAGCGTCGGAACGACGACGGTGCGGAAGCGGGCCGTCTGCCCATCTGCCAGTTTCAGAAGCGGCTTGGCGATGAAGGGCTTGCCGGACGGAAAGTACTCGTTCCCGAACGCGATCCAGAAGGCTCGTTCCTCCCTGGCGATGATGAGGCCACGCTCTGAGCGCAAGATTTCCGGAGGCAGGCCGGTCAGGACACTGAGTTCGTGAGGGAGATTTCCGACGGGGAAGTTCGAGACCGAGCACGTGAAGGAGCGGGTCTGCTCGAACAGGGCCCATTTCCGCCGCCTCTCGACAGCCCGCGCGCGGACCAGCGCCTCGCGGTCGGTGACGTTCAGCACGATCCCGGCGGCTGCCTGCGGGCGCCCGTCCGGCGCGACGTAGATCTCGGCCCGGATCGACAGGATGCGCATCGCGCCGTCCGGCCGGATCACCCGTACGGTGGCCTCGCGCGCCAGCCCCGCCCGCACCTCGGCGGCGGTGTCGATCGATGCGCGATCCTCGGGATGAACGAGGTGGAGGAGCAGGTCGTAGCTCGGCCGCACGAGTCCAGGCTCGAGCCCGAGCAGCCGGAACAGCCCAGGCGACCAGACGTGCTCGTCCGTCGCGAAGGTCCAGCCCCAATGGCCCGTCAGACCAAACTCCTCGATCATCCGCAGGAACTCGCGGGAGGAGAAGGCGAGGTCCGAGGCGGTGACGGGGCCGTTCACGGCAGGCCTCAGACCTTGGCCACCGCGATGGAGGAACCGTCGATCCGCGGGAACCGGATCCCGGCCTCGCGCAGGGCGGAGATCACGGCCCGGCGGGAGCGGTTGGCCGGCCCTTCCGCGTTCTCCTCGAGGCGCCGGATCGTCGAGAAGGAGAGGTTGCTGGCATTGGCGAGATCCGTCATCGACCAGTCGAGCAGGCCGCGCGCCGCCCGCAGGTGGTACCCCTCGATCCCCTCGTCGAACTCGGCGCTCTCCTCGGCGCGCAGATCGGATTCGGGGCTGGCCGGCTGCATCAGGCTGATCCATTCCAGGATGGAGCCGTCGACGTCGCGCATCGGCACGAGCGTCGTCTGGAAACGCTCCCGGCGCCCGTCGGGCAGGGCGAGTGTCCCGATCGAGGTGAAGGTGTTGCCGCTGCGGAAACCGGCCTCCAGCACCTCGCGCCAGAGCGCGTGCTCCCCCGGCTCCCCGCCAGCCCCGACCGCGGCCCCGACCGCGGCGCTGGAGAGGCCCGTCAGGGTGGCGAGGTCGGGCGTCTCGCCCTCGGCCAGCACGGGCGGCAGGGTGTGCGTGATCACGCCGGCCTGCTCGAACAGCGCCTGCTTCCGGCGCCGCTCCGCGGCCTGGGCGCGGGCGAGCTGTTCCTGGCCCGTCACGTCGAGGACGATCCCGGCCGCGGCCCGCGGCCGCCCGTCGGCTGTGAGGTAGACCTCGCCGCGGCCGGACAGGATCCGGAGCGACCCGTCCGGACGGATCAGCCGGTAGGTGTGGTCGTGCAGGATGCCGTCCTGCATCACCTGCGTCGTGGTCTCGATCTCGGAGCGGTCGTCGGGATGGACGAGGCTGAGGAAGTAATCGTAGCTCGGGCGCACGCGGCTCGGGTCCAGGCCGAGAATCCGGTAGAGCCCGGGGGACCAGACCTGCTCGTTCGTGGCGAAGGTCCAACCCCACGTCCCGGTCAATCCGCAGCTCTCGATGAGCCGCAGGAACTCGCGCGAGGAGAAGGCGAGCCCCGTCGGGGCGATAGAGGCTCGGTTCAGTGCGTCGTCCCGCATGCGATGCTCACAGGCGTCGTGTTTCGGTCTCTCTCAAGCCTCGGCTTGGCGCGTCGAGCCTCCGAGAAATCCGCGCCGTCCCGCTTCGCAGCCACAGTTCTGGCGCCGGCCTCACAAGGTTTGCGAGCGCTTCCAGTCGCGCCTCGGGGCGAAACGCAGGACCAAGCCCGGCGCGTCCGATCCATGCTGCGCCGGTAAGCGATCACAGTTAACATATGATAAGCGCGAAATGTGTTCGAAGCAAGCGGCGGAGCCGAACTTTTGTTCAGGTTGTTCCGGCGGGGGCAGGTTTTGCTTGAGCATGACGCTGTAGACTGAAAAGATTCCGTTCCTGGGCGGTTTCGCCCCATGCCGCATCAGTATCGGCTCCACCGCGTGCCCGCCGCCGCGAGCGGCGGGTCCGGTTGCGCCCGCGTCGAAGCGTGATGCGCGAGCGCTGGACAGGTGATGCGTCGAGTCCCAGATGCGCGGGCGTTCTTCCTGATCCGAGACCTCGATGCCCGACGCTCCCGACACCCCGCCCCGGACCCTCGACGACGACACCATCGCCTTCGCGGGCCGCGTCTTCCAGATGTCCCGGATGGGGCATGCGGAGGACCTCGCTTCCCTGTTCGGCCAGGGCCTGCCCGCGAACCTGCGCAACGACAAGGGCGACAGCCTGCTGATGCTCGCGGCCTATAACGGGCAGGAGGAGGCCACGCGCGTGATCCTGGAGGCGGGCGGGGACCCGGAACTCGCCAACGACCGGGGCCAGACGCCCCTGGCCGGCGCGGCCTTCAAGGGCGAGATCGGGATCGCCCGGCTCCTCCTCGCGCACGGGGCGGCGGTGGACGGGAGCGGCGAGGGCGGCCGCACCGCCCTGATGGTCGCGGCGATGTTCAACCGGACCGAGATGGTCGACCTGCTCCTCGCTCACGGGGCGGATCCGGACCGGCGCGACGCGGGCGGCCAGAGCGCGTCCGAGATGGCGCAGGCCATGGGCGCGGCCGACACCCCCGCCCAGCTCGCCAAGGCGGTGCGCTCATGATGGGCGGCCGGCTCGCCGCGGCGCTGGCTCTCGCCGCCGCCTTCCCGGTCTGCGGACCCGCCCACGCCGAGGATTGGCCGATGTTCGGGGGCGATCCCTCGAACCGGCACCATGCCGGGCTCGCGCAGATCGACCGCGGCAACGTCGCCGCGCTGCGGCCGGCCTGGATCTTCCAGACCGGGGTGACCGGCTACTTCCAGGCCGAGCCCGTGATCGTCGAGGGCGTGATGTACGTCTCGGCGACGGGCAACCACGTCGCCGCGCTCGAGGCGAAAACCGGCCGCGTCCTCTGGACCTACACCCACAGGGCGCGAACGGAGAAGATCTTCGGGCCGCCCTCGAACCGGGGCGTCGCCGTCGCGAACGGCCTCGTCTACGAGGCGACGATGGACGGGCGGGTCATCGCCCTCGACGCGAAGACGGGCAAGCTCGTCTGGGACAAGGAGGCGGTGCGCCCTGAGGAGGGCGAGACCGAGACGGCCTCGGCCCTCTCGGCGCAGCTCGGCGACAAGCCGGTCCAGGGCTCCAGCCGCCTTGGCTTCAAGATGCCGCCGCTCGTCGCCGAGGGGCTCGTCATCGTCGGCGTCACGGGCGCCGGCTACGGGCTGCACGTCGAGGACGACAAGGGCGGCCTCGACGGCGGCTCCGTCGTCGGCATCGAGGGCGGCTACGGCCGCCGCGGCTGGCTCGCCGCCTACGACGCGAAGACCGGGGAGGAGCGCTGGCGCTGGTACGTCACCAAGCAGGACGGCTGGGAGGGCGAATTCCGCGCGACGACGCCGGACGGCGTGCCCCTCCACCGGGACATCGCCGCCGAGAAGGCGGCGGCCCCGCAGCACCGCGAGGCGTGGCGGGTGGGCGGCGGCTCCCTCTGGATGACCCCGGCCTACGACGCGCAGGCCGGCCTGATCTTCCTCGGCACCGGCAACCCGGCACCCCAGAATTTCGGCCTGACCCGCCCCGGCGACAACCTCTACACGATGAGCCTCGTGGCGCTGGACGTGCGCACGGGCGCCTTGCGCTGGCACTTCCAGCAGGTGCCTCACGAGGAATGGGGCTACGACGTGGCGAGCCCGCCCTTCCTCCTCGACCACCCGACGCCGGACGGTCCCGTGAAGGCGGTGGCGCAGGCGAGCAAGACGGGCTGGATCTACGTGCACGACCGGGCGACGGGCCGCCTGCTGGCCCGCTCTGAGCCGGTCATCGCGCACAAGAACCTGTTCGCGCCCCCGAGCCCCGAGGGCACGATCGTGAGCCCCGGCCCCCTCGGCGCGATCTCATGGCACCCGGTCGCCTACGACGCGGCTCTCGGCCGGGCCTTCGCGCAGGTCCGCCACGGGGCCGCGACCTACACGGTCAAGACCGTGCCGGCGGCCGGCGGCCGGCCCGAGATCCGCTACACCGAGACGAGCGAGGCGAGAGGCGAGCCCGCCTTCAGCACGCTCACCGCGGTCGATCTCGCGCGGGGCGGCGCCATCGCGTGGTCGGTGAAGGCGGGAAGCCGCCTGTCGGGAGGCACCCTCTCGACGGCAGGGGGCCTCGTCTTCTCCGGGGAGGAGGACGGCCATCTCGACGCCCACGACACGCGGGACGGCCGCCTGCTGTGGCGCTTCCAGTGCGGCGCCGGCATCAGCGGCCCGCCCGTGACCTACGCGGTCGACGGGCGCCAGTACGTGGCGGTGGCGGCCGGCGGCTCCTCGTTCACCAAGGCGTCCGGCTTCGGCACGGGCGACGCGCTCGTCGTGTTCGCCCTGCCCGAGTGAGGGGGCGCCTCCCTCGTGCGGCGCGGGTCAGCGCCGCACGAGGGCGTGCTGCGTGCGCATCCGCAGCCCGAAGATCGCGAGCATCACCATGCAGCAGGTCGGGTTGTTGCCGTTGAAGAGCACCGACTCGAACGAGGCCGAGATCATCGCGAAGAACCACAGCCGGATGAACAGCATCGTGGTCGGGTCGATCGTGCGCGCGCCCGCGATGCGGTTCAGGTCGCGCAAGGGGCCGTAGAGATAGACGAGCAGCGCGATGCCGAGGCCCGGCAGGCCCGTGGTCAGGGCCGTGTCGAGGAAGGCGTTGTGGGCATGGCGCGCCCCGTTCACCCAGGTCGAGATCGTGGCGCTGCCGTACATGGTACGCTCGGTGAGCCAGAAGGCGCCGTAGCCCCAGCCCTGCACCGGCCGGACGAGGATATTGTCGACGGCGAATTGCCAGATCTCGCTGCGGCCCGTGAAGCTCGCGTCCTTGAGGAGGAGTTCGAGCACGTCCTTCACGGGAGGCAGGAAGATCGAGCCGATCGAGAGGATGGAGAAGGTGAGGATGGGCGCCACGAGGAGCAGGGCGCGCAGCCACGGGCCGCGGAAGACCTGGCAGAGGCCCGTCACCGCGAGGATGACCGGCACCGTGGCCATCGCGGTCTTCGAGTTGGTGCCGACGAGGAAGATCGCGGAGAGCAGCACGATGACCCAGCCGGTGAAGCGGCTCAGCGTCGCCGCCACGTAGAGGCCGACGAGGATCAGGATCACCATCACCGAGCCCGCCTCGTTCTTGTGCGGGAAGATGCCCCGCCAGAGGCCGGCATGGTCCGGCTCGGCCTGGACGTCGAAGGCCGAGTGAACCGAGAGCTGCGGCACCAGGGCCACCGCCAGGAAGGACGAGATGACGATGATGAGCGCGCTCGCCGCCAGGGTCAGCGCGAATTGGCGAGCCGAGCGCGCGACGACGAGCACGCCGGCGGCGAGCATCGCCGCGATCAGAAGCAGGATCGCGCGCCGGATCGAGAGGAGGGGCTCGACGGAGGTGAGGATGGTGAGGGCGAGCCAGCCCGCGCAGAGCAGGATCGGCCAGCTCATCAGCGGTCGCAGCCGCTCCAGGCCGAGCCGCCAGAGGGCGGCACCCATGGCCAGGGCCAGGGCGATGAAGATGCCCTGCGTCAGCAGGCTTCCCGATTCGGCCGCCTCCAGGAGGCTGCGGTCGCTGAGGTCGGCGAACCAGAGATGGTTCCAGAAGACGACGATGACGGTGCCGTTGAGGGCGATCCGCATCCAGTCGGGGATGTCCCGGGCGGCGCGCCCGGAGCGCGCCTCCGCGACCCTGCCGGCGTCGATCTGTGCGGCCGATGACACGGGGCGTGGCCTCTCAGCGGGGGGTGGGCGGCTGACCCGCGGACGGGGTTCATCCTAGCGCAAGCCCGCGCGCCTTCCGTGCGCGCAGGCCAGGTTCTGCCCCGAATTCGCGTCGTAAGGTTGACGGGCCAGAGCCGAACCCCCTGGTCAGGGCCGCGTCCGGTTGAGGCCCCGCTGTCCCTCGGACAGGGCGCGCAGGCGCGTCATCAGGAGCTGCGTCTCGCCGAGCGTCGCCTGGAGAGCCTCGCGCTGCTCGCCGACGGACGCGATCAGCCGGCGGGTGCGCTCGATCTCGGTCTGCGCCTTGATCGCCGAGGCGGGCATGCGGCGCGGCCGGGAGGAGAGTCCGTCGAGGACCTCCGTGAAGGGCACGTCCATCAGGAGGCGGCCCTCGGCGTCGGTGATCTCGAAGGCGTAGCACCGGACCTCCGTCCGCGGACGTCCCGTCTGCAGATACTCGACGGCGATCTCGCGGACCGCCTGGCACACGTCGAGATAGGCTTCGTCGAGCCCCGGAAAGCAGACGCCCTCCGGGTCCCATTGCAGCGCATCCCGGGTGCGGAGGTGGAAGTAGTATCGCGGCATCCAAGAACTCGGTTGCGCACAATCATGCACCGGGCCGGGTCGAGTGTCCAGAAGAGCACGCCCCGCCCAGTCGAGTTCTCTTCACATAGTTGAGTTTCGGGCGGGGGGTGTGTGCTACTGTGCCGCTACTCTGGCAGGAGAGGCATGGCATGCCGCAGCACTTCATCCGCAAGCTGGAGCAGTTCACGCGCCTGTCCGCCGCGGACCGGCGCGCGGCCTGGGACATCGCCAGCCAGCGTGTTCGCTGCCTCAGGCCCCACCAGGACATCATTCACGAGGGTGACCCGCCCGAGCACGTCAACCTGATGCTCGACGGCTGGGCCTGCCGCTACAAGACGCTGGAGGACGGGCGCCGGCAGATCATCTCGTTCTTCCTGCCCGGCGACCTCTGCGACCCGCACATCTTCGTCCTGCGCGAGATGGACCACTCGATCAGCACCATCACCCAGGTCCGCTTCGCGGAGATCGCGCGCGAGCAACTCCTCGACCTGACCGAGCGGCATCCCCGGATCACCCAGGCGCTCTGGTGGGAGATGCTGGTCACGGTCGCCGTGCAGCGGGAATGGACGGTCAATCTCGGCCAGCGCACCGGGCTGGAGCGGGTCGGGCACCTCTTGTGCGAGCTGTTCATCCGCCTGCGCGCGGTCGGGCTGACCGAGGGGGACAGCTGCCTCCTGCCGGTCACCCAGGTCGATCTCGGCGACGCGACGGGCCTGTCGAACGTGCACGTCAACCGCGTGCTGCAGGAATTGCGCGGCAACGGGCTCATCGTCCTCAAGGGCCGGCAGCTGACGATTCCCGATCTCGAGGCGCTGCAGCGCGTGTCCCTGTTCAGCGCGAACTACCTGCATCTCGACCGCGAGGGCCGCCACCTCGACGCCAACGGGACCGACCTGCTCCAGGCCTGAGCGGCCGGCGGGGCGGCTCAGTACCGGACGCCCACCGTCATCTGCTGGCGGGAGGCCGCCTGCGCCTTGAGGAAGGCCGCCATCTCGGCGAGTTCCGGCGCCTTCGAGCGGAAGGTCACGGAGAGGGCGAGCAGCGTGTCGCTGTGGTCGAGCCCCGGATAGATCCGCTCCTGCACCGGCACGCGGGCCGCGCGGAGCTTGGCCGCGAGGCTCTGCGTGTTGCGCGGGCGCACGACGGTGTCGGCCTCGCCGGTCGCCAGGAAGGTCGGCGGTGAGTGCGGGCCGGCGAAGGTGACGGGTTGGGTGAGGGTCGGGTCGGCCGCCTGACCGAAGACGCGCTTCGAGGTGTCGTGGTCGAAGGGTAGGAAGTCGTAGGGACCCGACAGGCCCGCGACCGCGCGGATCACCTTGGGGTCGACGCCCGCCGACCGCAGGTAGCGCGGGTCGAGCCCGAGCATCACCGCGTTGTAGGCCCCGGCCGAGTGCCCCGCGAGCACGATCCGGCGCGGGTCGCCCCCGTAGGCCGCGATGTTGTCGCGCACCCAGGCCACCGCCGCCGCCCCGTCCTCGAGGAAGCCGGGGAAGGTCACCTCCGGGTAGAGGCGGTAATCGGGCAGGACGGTGACGAAGCCCTGTGCGGCGAGCGCATGGCCGACGAAGGCGTAATCCTCCTTCGAGCCGCTCTGCCAGGAGCCGCCGTAGAAGAACACGAGGACCGGCGCCTGCGCCCGCGCGTCGACCGGCACGAACACGTCGAGGCGGCGGCGCGGGTTCTCGCCGAAGGGCTGGTTCCTCAGGGCCTGCCGTCCGCCGTGGTCCCGCGGCCCGAGCGCATCGAACAGGGCGAGCGGCGAGCAGCCGCCCATCCCGAGCGCCGTGAGGGCGAGGCAGACGAGACCGGCGAATGCGGTGATGGCTCTGAGCATGCGTCTCTCTGGTTCGCGCCGAGCCGCGTGATCGCACGCCGGTCGGGGCGGATTCATGGCCAAGGTATGGTTTCGGACGGATTCCGGCCGGGCCTTCGGGTGGTGCGGTCAGGTCTTCAGGACGATGCAGGCGCCGCCCACGGTGCGGATCTTGCCGCAAAGCGTGTCGGCGGCCTGCCGGCTCTGGGCCGGGATGCGGATGCGGTAGAAGGCGCGGGTGCCCCGGTTGCGCAGGCGGGTGCCGATGATCATCGGTCGGACCTCGCCGATCACGCTCGCGTAGAGGTTGCGTGCCCGCGAGAAGCTCTGCAGGGCGAGCGACTTCGAGAAATTGCCCGCGAGCTGGATGCCCCAGGGCGCGGCCGGCCCCTCGTTCAGGCCGAGGGCGAAGCGGTCGCCGCGCGACGGGATGCGGAGCGCTGCCGTCACCTGCAGGCAGGTCTGGGGGCCCTCGATGGCCACCGCGTTCCGCTCGTTGTTGCTCGTCCTCCCTGCGCCCCCCGGCGGACCCGCCCCGGGCGGCCCCGCGTTCGCGTCGGGCTGCGCCGGCGTCTTGTCGGGCTGCGCCGGCTTCTTGTCAGGCTGCGCCGCTTGGCCCCCCTCCGGCGCCCCCAGTTCGACGCTGCCCGCGCCCGGGCGCCAATCCTCGGCGGGGCGCCCCGTGATGGCGTAGACGTAGGAGCGCGTCTCGGCGGGCAGGCCGCCCGAGCCCGCGAGCCAGTTCGCGACGCGTGTCGGGCCGCCGTTATCGGCCGCGGCCGCGAGCCCGAGATTGCCGAACTGGCGCCGGTGGTCGGCCAGGAGATGCGCGGCGTGCGGGATCGCCTGCTCCGGGTCGAACGGGTCGAGGAGGCCGCGCTCGCGGGCGGTGCCCGGCATGAACTGGGCCACGCCCTGCGCGCCCGCCGGGCTCACGACGCCGACCCGGAAGCTGCTCTCCCGCCAGATCAGCCGGGTCAGGAAGGGCACGGGCAGGCGGTGGGTGCGGGCCGAACCCTCGATCAGGCGGCAGAGCGCCTGCTCGACGGTCTCGGTGGCGCCCTCCGTGGGAAGGGCCTGCGCGGGCGCGGCGAGGACGAGGAGGCAGGCCGCGGCCGCCGGGATCTTGGCTGAGGGAATCACCCGGCGGGTTCTAGAGCCCCCGGCCTCTCGTTCAATGCGCAAGCGGCGTCCGGTCTGCCGGGAGGGATTTGGCCGCGCCGGCTCAGGCGGAGGCCGGCCGCCGCCGCGCGCCAGATGTCGTGGGATTGCAAGAAGATCTCACTTTCAAATCGCAAGTTGTACTGTCGGGTCAAGGAGCGATCACCTGTCGATATCTGCCTTCGTAAAGTCTAAATTTCAATCGGTGTTGCTTTTGCGCTCTCGTCGATTGAGGCGCCCCGTCTAGGCTCGCGGCGGGGAGCACGGCGCGGCAGGCGAGGCGGGGGGCTTCGGCCGCCGGATACGCTCGGCGCATGCGCGCATCCCCTGGGGGAATCCGCATGCTCGCAGGCCGCGCTTCATCGTCCCGTCGCGTGCGGGCCGCGCTCTTCGTCTCGACCGCGCTCGCGGGTGCCGATCCGGCCCGAGCGCAGACGGCGCCGGACCTGACCACCTTCCCCTATTTTCAGCCCCGGACGCCGCCTGCGACGGAGCAGGATCCCTACGGCTTCGCCTTCCGGCAGCCGACGCTCGCGGCGGGCACGCCCCAGGGCACGGTGCTGGAGTTCAACGCGAACTGGGGCAACCGGGCGGTCGGGCAGGCCGCCGCGCTCAACGCGACGGCCCGTCCGGACGGCGCGCCGGTTGCCGGCGGGCTGACGGGGCAGGGCGTCACCGTGGCGGTGATCGATTCCGGCATCGACGCCACGTTCCGCACGGGGAACCCGGCGGAGGGCTTCGCCAGCACCCACCCGGAATTCGCGGGACGGATCGACGCCCGCAGCCGGGCCTTCCCGCGGGACCAGGACCCCACGCTCGCGATCATCGACGTCGACGGGCACGGCACCCACGTCGCCGGCACGATCGGCGCGGCCCGGGACGGCGGCGGCATGATGGGCGTGGCCCCGGACGTGAACCTCGTCGTCCTGAAGGGCATCGGCGCCGAGAGGGAGGGCGCCTTCGATTCCGATCGCGCCCTCGATTATGCCGCGGGTCTCGCCGACGTCCGGGTGATCAACGGGAGCTACGGGCCGACGATCGCGGCGGGGGCCCGGATCTGGCGGACGGGCGATCTCGGCCGGGAATACGAGGCGGCCTCGAAGGCGCTCGCGGCCGGCAAGATCCTCGTCTACGCCAATGGCAACGACGCCACGAATGCGCCCGCCACCGCCGGAAACCCGACCGGCGTCGCGCTCTTCCCCTATATCCGCCCGGAGAACCGGAGCCGCGGCGTCTACGACGATGGCGGCCGCTCCTACGACTTCTCCGCCCTGGGGCGGCTGCCCGGCAGCATCGTGGCGGTGGCCAATGTCGGCGCCGACCTCACGATCGCGCCGAGCTCGAACCGCTGCGGCGTCTCCGCCCGCTGGTGCGTCTCCGCGCCCGGCGGCGGCAACAGCAGCGGCGCGGAGGGCATCCTCTCGACCTATCCGCGCTCCGTGAGGACGGACGTCGTCGGTCCGAACGCCGAGGCGGTCTACCACTACACCGCCGGCACCTCGATGGCGGCGCCGCACGTGTCCGGCGTGCTCGCCGTCCTCTTCCAGGCCTTCCCGACCTACTCCTCCCTCGACATCGTGCGGCTGCTCTTCGGCACGGCGCAGGATCTCGGCGCCCGGGGCACCGACGAGATCTACGGGCGCGGCCTCGTGCGCCTCGACCTCGCATTGAGCAAGGCGCAGATCGACCCGGAGGCCGACCAGACCCTCGTGACGCTCGGCCCGGGCGAGGCGCGCTACTGGTCCGCCCCCGTCGCCGCGAAGGGCGAGATCACGGTCACGGGGGCGGGCAGCGCGGAGGGCACCGGCAGCAAGGTCGAGGTGGCCGGCCGCACCACCCTGCGGGGTGCCCTGCGGGCGCAGAACGTCGACATCGAGGTCGATGGGACCCTGACGACGCCGCGCCTGACCATCGCCCGCGATGCCGCCCTCAGCGGCGAGGGCGACATCTTCGGCACCGTCGAGGTGAAGGGTCTCCTGAGCCCCGGCTCCGGCAATTCCGGCGACCTCGTGGTCCACGGAAACCTGACGCTCGATCCCGGCGCGACCTTCCAGGCCATCGTCGACGGGGCCGACGCGGCCGAGGCCGGCCTCGGCTACAGCGTCGCGGTGGTCTCGGGCGCGGGCCACGCCTTCACCGCCGCCGGGCGGCTCGTGTTCGACATGTTCGGCATCCCGGCCGGGAGCGTCGTCGCGCCCATCGGCACCCGGTTCCCGGTCGTCATGGTCGAGGGGGGCGCCCGGATCCTCGGACGCTTCGCGAGCGTCGAGGTGACGTCCGAGACCGGCGCCACGGGCCTGCCCGCCGCCTCGCGGATCGATCTCCTCTACCGGCCGGACGCCATCCTCGGCGCGGTCACTCCCGCCGCCTACGGCCGCCTGGAGGCGAACGGCGTGCCGCTGAGCGCGCGCCAGCGCGCCGTCGGCGCGGCCCTCGACCGTGCCCGCGGCGCCCCCGGCGACGCGATGAGCGAGCGCGCCCTCGCCCTGTTCGACCCGCTTTTCGGCCGGGCCGCGGCCGATCTGCCGCGGGTCTTCGATGCGCTCTCGGGCGCCGGCAGCGGCGCCGTCGCCCAGGCCGCCGTCGAGGATGCACGCCGCCTGACGGGCCTCGTCGGCCAGCGCCTGGCCTCGCTCCGCTCCGGCACCGCCTCCGTGCAGGGCGGCTTCGCCCCGAGCCTCGCCACCGCCGCGACCGGCCTCGGCACGGGCGGCCTCTACCTGTCGCCGACCGCGACCCTGCCCACGCGCTTCTCCGCCCTCGACGGGGGCTTGCCCGGTGCGCCGGCCGCGGGCTCCGGCGTCTGGGGGCTCGGCTTCGGCAACGCCCTGAGGATCGGCGCCGACGCGGCGGGGCCGGGCCTGCGGGCGCAGGGCGGCGGCGTCATGCTCGGCGCCGACCGCGCCGTCGACGCGGACCTCCTCGTCGGCGCGGCCTTCGGCTACGCCCGCTCCGGCGTCTCGGCGCCGGGCGTCGGCGGCACGGCCGACACCTATCTCAGCGCGGCCTATCTCGGCGTCCAGCGGGGCGGCTTCGAGCTCGACGCGAGCGCCGGCGGTGCCTACGCGGATCTCGACGCGCGCCGCAGCCTCCAGCCCTTCGGCGCGACGCTCACGGCGCGCGGGCGCACGGAGGGGCTCGGCGCCCTCGCCTCGGTGGAGGCGGGCTACCGGCTCCTCGTCCCGACGCAGGCCGGGCTTCTCGGGGTCAAGCCGCTCGCGGGCCTCTCCTACAACGATCTGCACAGGGCGGGCTTCGCCGAGACCGGGGGCTTCGGCCTCGCCTTCGCCGGCCAGACCTTCGGTCGCGCCACCAGCCTCGTCGGCCTCGCCCTCGGCCTCGACGCGCTGCCGGAAAGCTGGGCGCGCCTGCGGCCGGACATCTGCCTCGGCTGGACGCACGACCTCGTCCAGGCGGCGCCCTTCGCCACGGCCTTCCTGCTCGACCAGCCGTTCCGCGCCCGCGATGCCCGCGCCGGGCGCGACGGGCTGCTCGTCGAGACGACGATGAGCCTGTGGTCCTCGGACAGGGTCAGCCTCTTCGTGGGCTATCGCGGGGAGTACCGCGCCCGGGCCGCGAGCAACCAGGGGCATGCGGGCCTGCGCGTGACGTGGTGAGGCGGCGGCCTCGCGGAGGATGAGGGGGACCCCGCGTCCCCGCGCCCCGGCGCAGCCGTTCGCCCTCGGCGCCGCCCGCGCTATAAGGACGGCACACGCCGTGTCCGCCCGCCGGGATCTCGATGACCGAACCCCTCCTGTCCGTCGAAGACCTGTCGGTCGCCTTCCGCACCCGCGAGGGCGAGGTCCGCGCGGTCGATCGGGTCAGCTTCACGATCGAGCCCGGCGAGACCGTGGCGCTGGTCGGCGAATCCGGCTCGGGCAAGTCGGTGACTGCGCTCTCCATCCTGCGCCTCCTCGACGGGGCGGCTCACCATCCGGGCGGGCGCATCGTCTTCAAGGGGCGCGACCTCCTCGGCCTGCCCGAGCGCGCGATGCGCGAGGTGCGCGGCGCCGACATCACCATGGTGTTCCAGGAGCCGATGACCTCGCTCAACCCGCTGCACACGATCCAGCGGCAGATCGGCGAGGTTCTCTCGCTCCACCGCGGCCTGACGGGCCGGAAGGCGCGGGCGCGCATCCTCGAACTGCTCGAACTCGTCGGCCTGCGCGACGCCGAGCGGCGCATGGGCGCCTATCCGCACGAGCTCTCCGGGGGCCAGCGCCAGCGCGTGATGATCGCGATGGCACTCGCCTGCGAGCCCGACCTCCTCGTCGCCGACGAGCCGACCACCGCCCTCGACGTGACGGTGCAGGCGCAGATCCTCTCGCTTCTGGCCGACCTCCAGAAGCGCCTCGGCATGGCGATGCTGTTCATCACCCACGATCTCGGCATCGTGCAGCGGGTCGCCTCCCGCGTCTGCGTGATGCTGCGCGGGCAGATCGTCGAGGCCGGTCCCGTGGCCGAGGTGTTCGCGCGGCCCCGCCACGAATATACGCGGCGCCTCATCGCCTCGGAGCCGCGGGGCCACGCCAACCCCGTGCCGTCCGACGCACCCTTCCTCGTGGAGGCCGGCCCGCTCAAGGTCTGGTTCCCGCTGAAGGAGGGCCTGTTCCGGCGCACCACCGGCCACGTGAAGGCGGTCGACGGGGTGAAGCTCCTCGTGCGCGAGGGGGAGACGGTCGGCGTCGTGGGCGAATCCGGCTCCGGCAAGACGACGCTCGGCCTCGCGCTCCTGCGGCTCACGGGCTCGGAAGGGCCCATCGTCTTCCTCGGCCAGAAGATCAGCCGCTACGGCGTCTCCGAGATGCGGCCCCTGCGGCGCGACATGCAGGTCGTCTTCCAAGACCCCTACGGCTCGCTCTCGCCGCGCATGTCGGTGGCCGACATCGTGGCCGAGGGCCTCGTCGTGCAGGGGCAGGTCCGCTCCTCGGCGGAGCGCCGGGCCGTGGTCGCGCAGGCGCTTGCCGATGTCGGGCTCGACCCGGCCACGATGGACCGCTACCCGCACGAATTCTCCGGCGGCCAGCGCCAGCGCATCGCCATCGCCCGCGCGATGGTGCTGAAGCCCCGCTTCGTCGTCCTCGACGAGCCGACCTCGGCCCTCGACCGCTCGGTGCAGGCCCAGATCGTCACCCTGCTGCGCGACCTGCAGCGGGAGCGCAAGCTCGCCTACCTGTTCATCAGCCACGACCT
Organism: Methylobacterium segetis; assembly: GCF_004348265.1. Lineage (GTDB taxonomy): Bacteria > Pseudomonadota > Alphaproteobacteria > Rhizobiales > Beijerinckiaceae > Methylobacterium > Methylobacterium segetis. The sequence goes on along the minus strand of NZ_SMNT01000010.1, from coordinate 30,656 downwards.
CAAGGTGGTGCGGGCGCTGGCCAACTACGTCCTCGTGATGCAGCACGGGCAGGTGGTGGAGGAGGGGCCGGCCGACCAGATCTTCGCCCGGCCGCAGACGGACTACACCCGCACCCTGTTCTCGGCGGCCTTCGCCCTCGAGAGCCGCGAACTCGCCGACACCGAGACGGCCTGAGCCCCGCGCCGATGCCCCGCACCCTGCTCATCGTGCTCGATTCCGTCGGCATCGGCGGAGCGCCGGACGGCGCGCGCTACGGCGATGCGGGGGCGGACACGGTCGGCCACATCGCGGAGGGCTGCGCGGCCGGGCGCGGCGACCGTCCGGGCCTGCGCGCCGGGCCGTTGCGCCTGCCGAACCTGACGGCGCTCGGCCTCGGCCTCGCCGCGCAGGGCGCCACGGGCCGCGTGCCGCCGGGCCTGGAGCCGCAGGGGCCGGTCCGGGGCGCGCACGGCCACGCCGCCGAGACGGCGGCCGGCAAGGATACGCCGTCCGGCCACTGGGAGATCGTCGGCCTGCCGATGCTGGAGGATTGGGGCCACTTCCCCGACACGCGTCCCGCCTTTCCCGCCGAGCTGACGCGGGCGCTGATCGAGGCCGGCAACCTGCCCGGCATCCTCGGCGACCGCCACGCCTCGGGCATCGCGATCATCGACGATTGCGGGGCGGAGCATGTCCGCACCGGCAAGCCGATCTGCTACACCTCCGCCGACAGCGTGGTCCAGATCGCCGCCCACGAGGAGGCGTTCGGCTTGGAGCGCCTCTACGATCTCTGCCGCATCGCCCGCGACCTCTGCGATGCCTACCGCGTCGGGCGCGTCATCGCCCGGCCCTTCGTCGGCACGGCGGAGGCGGGCTTTCGGCGCACCGGCAACCGCAAGGATTTCGCGGTGACGCCGCCGGCCCCGACGCTCCTCGACATCCTCGCCGATGCGGGGCGCGCCGTGGTGAGCGTCGGCAAGATCGGCGACATCTTCGCCCATCGCGGCACCGGCCGCGAGATCAAGCCCGGCAGCAACGCCGCTTGCCTGACAGCGGCGCTCGACGCCCTCCGCGACCTGCCCGATGGCGGCCTCGTCTTCGTCAATCTCGTCGATTTCGACACCGAATACGGCCACCGCCGCGACCTGCCGGGCTATGCCGCCGAACTCGAAGCCTTCGACGCGCGGGTGCCGGAGATCGAGGCGGCGCTCGGCGCGGGCGATCTCTGCATCGTCACCGCCGACCACGGCAACGACCCGACCTGGACCGGGACCGAGCACACCCGCGAGCAGGTGCCGATCCTCGCCTTCGGGCCGGGCGTTGCGGCGCGCGACCTCGGGGCGCGGGCAAGCTTTGCCGATATCGGCGCGACGGTCGCGGCGCATCTCCGGGTCCGGGCGCCGGAGCACGGGATCTCGTGGCTGTAGCGAGTGGAGCGGCAGGCCCCTCTCCCGAATGGAAGAGGGGACCCGCGGCTGATCGGTTCAGGGTCGTGTGGAGGGGCCGACGCCCCACCTCTCCCGTTCGGGAGAGGTCGAGTTGGCGCGAGACGACCGGGTGAGGGGTGCGACCCGTCCGGACGTGCGATCCGGCCCGCGATCACGCCGTGCCGGCTGCCCGCCGCCCGCGCTCCTCCTCCGCCATCGTCTCGATGTCGGCGGCCTCCACCGCCTCCAGGGGGCGGCGGATGCGGAAGGCGCGGGTCGGCTCGCGCGCGCGCATCACGAGGACCACCGTCTCGATGTCGGGGCAGCCCGGGTCGGGGCAGGCGATCGCGTTGACCGTGAGGGCGTCCTCCGGGCCAAGCGCGAGGGCCGCCGCGATCTCGGATTTCAGGCGGGCCGACTGGGCGGCCTGCTCGGCCGAGCGCGCCTTCCAGGCTTTCAGGCTGATGAAGGCCATCGTGTCAGGCCGCGAAGGCGTCGGGATCGCGCATCGCGCCAGCGTTACAGGCGGGCGGCGGCCGCCTCAAGGCGCCCGCGGAGCCAGACTCCTGTCTACTGTTGCACGTTGCAGGTCGAAAACGGCCGGTCCCGTGATAGGGAAGGCCTCCGCGATTGAAACCATGCGGCCGCTCGCCCGTATGCGGATGGGCGGATGCGTGTGAGGAGAGTTCTGTGCGACCGTGGCGCGAGGGACCGGGCGACCGGCGCAGCTACCATCACGGCAACCTGAAGGAAGCCCTGATCGAGGCCGCCCGCCGCTTCATCGCCGAGCGCGGCGTCGGCGGCTTCACGCTGGTCGACGCAGCCCGCCTCGTCGGGGTGACGCCGGCCGCGCTCTACCGCCATTTCCGCGGGCGCGAGGCCCTGCTCGAAGAGGTAGCCGGCCGCGGCTTCACGGACCTCGCCGAGCGCCTCGCCCGGGCGCTCACCTCCCGCGGCACGCCGCTGGAGCGCTTCACCCGCATGGGCGAGGCCTATCTCGCCTTCGCGGAGGAGGAGCCCGGCTACTACGCAGCGATCTTCGAGACGCGCAGCGTCCAGCTCGGCCCCCCGCAGCCGGGCCGGCCGAGCCCGTTCGACCTCCTCGTCGAGGCCCTGCAATCGACCTTCCCGGAAGGCTTCGGCGGGGTGGATCCGCGCTTCATCGCCCTCGAGGTCTGGGCGCTCTCGCACGGGCTCGCAACCCTCTCGGCGGCGGGCCAGCTCCCGAAGGGGCCGGGCGTGCCCGACAAGTACGAATTGCTGCGGGCCGGCGTGCTCGCCCTCGTGCACGGCGCGAAGGCCGCGAACCCCTCCTGACGCGCCCGCCCTGCGCGGCATCCGGACGCGCCGCGAAAACAGGAGGCGGCTACCCTTGAAAGCCCGCGGCCTCGCCTGCATGTGAATGTGGTTCACATTAACATCGGAGCCGTGAACCGTGAGCTTCTCCTCCACTTCCTCCTGGTCGAGCGGCAAGGTGTGCCGCAGCGGCCCCTTCCCGCGCCGATCGATCGAGATCGGTGCGATCGTCGTGAGCTTCATCTACTGGTGGCCGCTCGCGGTCGCCTACATCGCCTGGAAGCTCGCGGGCTACCCGGCGCTCACCGAGATGCGTGACCTCGCCACCCGCGGCGTCTCCTCCTGGAACGGCGGCCCGCGCCCCGCCTCCCGCTTCGCCCGCGCTTTCGAGGCGGCGAACGGCAGCACCGGCAACCTCGCCTTCGACGAGTACCGCAAGGCCGAGCTCGACCGGCTCGACGCGCAGCGCCGCGCCCTCCAAGAGGAGAGCCGGGCCTTCGCCGAGTTCGTCGAGGAGCTGAAGCGGGCGAAGGACCGCGAGCAGTTCGACGCCTTCATGGCCAAGCGCCGGTCGCAGGGGCCGAACGGCACGACGAGCGTCTGAGCCGCCCCGCATCGGGACCGCACGGATCCGGGCTCCCCGCCTCACGGTGGGGAGCCCGTCTTGCATGTGGGCCTCCGTTGCGCCTTTCGTGTCGGCGCGCGCTACGGCAGGAGAGGATCGATGCACGTCCAGACCGCGACCGTCACGGTGGTCGATCACCCGCTCGTCCAGCACAAGCTGACCCTGATGCGCGACCGGGAGCGCTCGACCCAAGGCTTCCGGCGCCTCCTCAACGAGATCGGGATGCTGATCGCCTACGAGGTGACCCGCGACCTGCCTCTGGAGCCCGTGACCATCGAGACGCCGCTCCAGGCGATGGAGGGGCGCCAGATCCAGGGCAAGAAGCTCGTCCTCGCGCCGATCCTGCGGGCGGGCGTCGGCTTCCTCGACGGGATGCTCTCGCTCCTGCCCTCGGCGCGCGTGGCGCATGTGGGCCTCTACCGCGATCCCGAGACGCTGGAGGCCGTCGAGTACTACTTCAAGGCCCCGTCCGACCTCGCCGACCGCACGGTGCTGGTGCTCGATCCCATGCTCGCCACCGCCAATTCCGCGGTCGCCGCCCTCGACCGGCTGAAGCAGCGGGGCGCGCAGGACCTGCGCTTCGTCTGCCTTCTCGCCGCGCCCGAGGGCATCGCGCGGCTGCAGGCCGCCCACCCGGACGTGCCGATCTGGACGGCGGCGATCGACAGCCACCTGAACGACCACGGCTACATCGTGCCGGGCCTGGGCGATGCCGGCGACCGCATGTACGGGACGCGCTGACGGGCCGGAAGCAGGTGGACGGGCGGGACGCCGCCCTTGCCAAGGCAGCGCCCGGCCGCAACTAAGGGCGCGACTCGAGAGCCGCCAACCCTCAGGAGACGCCGCGATGCCAGCCACCGGGACCCTGCCCGAGACCATGCGCCAGATCCGCTTTACCGGAGCCGGCGGGCCGGACGTGATCGCGGTGGAGACGGCGCCGCTGCCGGTGCCCGCATCGGGGCAGGTGCTGATCGAGGTGGCGGCGGCGGGCATCAACCGGCCCGACGTGATGCAGCGCCTCGGCAATTACCCGCCGCCGAAGGGCGCGACCGAGATCCCGGGCCTCGAGGTCGCCGGCCGCATCGCGGCCCTCGGCGAGGGCGTCTCGGGCCTCTCCCTCGGCGACGAGGTCTGCGCGCTGACGATCAGCGGCGGCTACGCGGAGTTCGCCGTGGCCGAGGCGGGCCAGGTCCTGCCGAAGCCGAAGCCCCTGTCGCTCGTCGAGGCGGCCGGCGTCCCCGAGACCTTCTTCACGGTCTACTCGAACGTGATCCAGCGCGGCCGCCTGAAAGCCGGCGAGACCTTCCTCGTCCATGGCGGATCGAGCGGCATCGGCTCGACGGCGATCCAGATCGCCAAGCGCCACGGCGCCCGCGTCTTCGCCACCGCCGGCTCGCCCGAGAAGTGCCGCTTCTGCGAGGCGCTCGGTGCGGATGCCGCGATCAATTACCGCGAGACCGATTTCGTCGAGGCGGTGAAGGGCCTGACCGAGGGCAAGGGCGTCGACGTGATCCTCGACATGATCGGCGCGAGCTACCTCCAGAGGAATCTCTCCTCCCTCGCTGTCGAGGGCCGCCTCGTGATGATCGCGCTCATGGGCGGCTACAAGGTCGAGGGGCTCAACATCACGCCCGTGATGCTCAAGCGCCTGACCTTCACCGGCTCGACGCTGCGGGCGCGCCCGAAGGGCGAGAAGGCCGAGATCGCCGAGGGCCTGCGCCGGGACGTCTGGCCGGACCTCGAATCCGGGGCGATCAAGCCCGTCATCCACGCGACCTTCCCGCTGGAGGAGGCCGCCAAGGCGCACGAGTTGATGGAATCGAGCGCCCATCTCGGCAAGATCCTGCTCGTGACGGGGCGCTGACATCCGGCTCGGCCCAGGCGTTCCACCTCTCCCGTTCGGGAGAGGTGGCGCGAGGTGCCTCCCGCACCGGCTTCGATGCCTCGCCGTCCAGGACGACCGGGCGGGATTTCCGCCCGGCAGCGGCGCCTCGCGGCGCCCCTCATCCCCAGCCGTCGGGCCTGCCCGGAGGAACTTGGCCCCGGAGCGCCGCGTTTTCGGCCGTCACGATCGCGTGTCGATCCCGAAGATTCACCCGCCCCCGGTGGCGGAAAGACGAGGTTTGCAATGGCTGAACGGCTTCCCGACGAGAATGCGCGCCAAGGATCCCGGGGCAAGCCGGTCCTCTACGTCCTGCTCGCGAGCCTCGTGCTGCTCGCGATCGCGACGGTCGGCCTGCTGACCTGGAACGGCGCCAACTCCCCCAAGGACTATGCGAGCCAGAGCCAGGACGCCTCCCGCAAGGAAGTGACGGGCTCCGTCACCGGCAAGTCCAACGCGCCCGCCTCCTCGAACAGCGGCAGCGTGCCGACCGAGAACCCGGCCTACCCGCAGCCCGCCCAGCCGAACGCAAACGGCAACGCGCGCTGATCTTGGAGAGGCAGCCCCGGGCCGGCCCGCTCAGCGGGTCGGCACCGGGTGCTCGCCCCGGTAATCGTAGAAGCCGCGCTTGGTCTTGCGGCCGAGCCAGCCGGCCTCGACGTACTTCACGAGGAGCGGGCAGGGCCGGTACTTCGAGTCGGCCAGCCCCTCGTACAGGACCTGCATCACCGACAGGCAGGTATCGAGGCCGATGAAATCGGCGAGCTGCAGCGGACCCATCGGGTGGTTCGCCCCGAGCCTCATCGCCGTATCGATCGCCTCGACCGAGCCCACGCCCTCGTAGAGCGTGTAGATCGCCTCGTTGATCATCGGCAGCAGGATGCGGTTGACGATGAAGGCCGGGAAATCCTCCGACATCGTCGAGGTCTTGCCGAGCTTGGCGATCAGGGCCTTCGCGGATTCGTAGGTCGCATCCTCGGTCGCGATGCCGCGGATCAGCTCCACGAGCTGCATCACGGGCACCGGATTCATGAAATGGATGCCGATGAACCGCTCCGGCCGGTCGGTCGCGGCGGCGAGCCGCGTGATCGAGATCGAGGAGGTGTTCGTCGCGACGAGCGCCTCGGGCTTCAGCTGCGCGCAGAGCATCGAGAAGATCTGCCGCTTCGTGGCCTCGTCCTCGGTCGCGGCCTCGATGACGAGGTCGCTCGGTGCGAGGTCCGCGAAGCCCGGGGCCGGGACGATGCGCTCGCGGGCGGCCCGGCGCTGCTCCTCGGTGATCTGGCCCTTCGAGACCGCGCGCGCGAGATGGCCGTCGATCGTGGCGAGCCCCGCGGTGATCCGGTCCGGATCGCGGTCGTTCAGGAGGACATCGAGCCCGGCGATCGCGCAGACCTGGGCGATTCCGCTGCCCATCTGGCCCGCGCCGATGATGCCGATCGTGTTGACGTCGATACCCATGTCAGCCCTGTGCCCCCGCCGCGCGGCCCCCGGGCCACGCTACCTACACCGAACGGCGCCGATTCCGCCGAGGCCTGCCGGGGACGCGTCGTCTCGGTTACTTAGAACATTCCCGCGTCGCGGTGGAGCCCATCTCCGCAGGAACGGGGACGGGCGCGCGAACGCCCGTCCGAGGCTGTCGCGCCTCAGGTCACCCCTTGGCCTTGCCGATCTCGGCCTGCAACTCGGGGACGATCTGGAACAGGTCGCCGACGAGGCCGTAATCCGCCACCTGGAAGATCGGCGCGTCCTCGTCCTTGTTGATCGCGACGATCACCTTCGAATCCTTCATGCCGGCGAGGTGCTGGATCGCGCCCGAGATGCCGACGGCCACGTAGAGGTCCGGCGCCACGACCTTGCCGGTCTGGCCGACCTGCCAGTCGTTCGGGGCGTAGCCGGCATCGACCGCCGCGCGCGAGGCGCCGACCGCCGCGCCGAGACTGTCGGCCAGCGGCTCGATCAACTCCTTGAACTTGTCGGCCGAGCCGAGCGAGCGGCCGCCCGAGACGATGATGCGGGCGGCGGCGAGTTCCGGACGGTCGGACTTGGCGATCTCCTCGCCCTTGAAGGTCGAGCCGCCGGCCTCGGGCGCGGGCGCCGAGAGGGCCTCGACCGCGGCCGAGCCGCCTTCGCCCGCCGGCTTGAAGGCGGCCGTGCGCACGGTGATGACCTTCTTGGCCTCGCTCGTCTGCACGGTCTGGATCGCGTTGCCGGCGTAGATCGGCCGCTCGAACGTGTCGGGCGAGACGACCTTGATGATGTCCGAGACCTGCGCGACGTCGAGGAGGGCGGCCACGCGCGGGAGCACGTTCTTGCCCGTGGTGGAGGCTGCCGCCACGATCGCCTCGTAGGGCCCGGCGAGTCCCGCGATCAGCGCCGCGGTCGGCTCGGCGAGGAGGTGATCGTAGACCGCGTCCTCGGCGTTCAGGACCTTCTCGAGGCCCTCGAGCCTGGCGGCGGCTTCCGCGGCCGGCTTCGAGCCGGAGCCGAGGACGAGGGCGTGGATGGGGGCGCCGAGTTCCCGGGCGGCGGAGAGAGCCTTGAGGCTCGAATCCTTCACCGCGCCGTTGTCGTGCTCGATCAGGAGGAGGGTTGCCATGTGTCTCAGACCTCGGATGGTCGGCCCGGGATCCGCGTCGGGACCGCGCGCGGGCTTCTGTGACGGGAGGGCGGGGCGGCGGGCGCCCCGCCGGTCAGAGGACGCCGGCCTCGACCTTGAGCTTCTGGACGAGCTCGGCCGGTGAGCCGACTTTCACGCCGGCCTTGCGGCCCGGGGGCTCCTCGGTCTTCAGCACCTTGAGGCGCGGGGTCACGTCGACGCCGAGCGCGTCGGGCGCCACCTCCTCCAGGGGCTTCTTCTTCGCCTTCATGATGTTGGGCAGGGAGGCGTAGCGTGGCTCGTTCAGGCGCAGGTCCGTGGTGACGATCGCGGGGAGCTTGAGGGTCACCGTCTGCAGGCCGCCATCGACCTCGCGGGTCACGTCGAGCGTGCCCTCGCCGAACTCGACCTTGAAGGCGAAGGTGCCCTGTGGCCAGCCGAGCAGTGCGCCGAGCATCTGGCCGGTCTGGTTCGAATCGTCGTCGATCGCCTGCTTGCCGAGGATGACGAGTTCCGGCCCTTCCTTCTCGACCACCGCCTTGAGGAGCTTGGCGACGGCGAGCGGCTCGCAATTCACGTCGGTCTTGACGAGGATCGCGCGGTCGGCGCCCATGGCGAGGGCGGTGCGCAGCGTCTCCTGCGCCTGCTGCGGGCCGATCGAGACGGCGACGATCTCGGTGACCTTGCCCTTCTCCTTGAGGCGGATCGCCTCCTCGACGGCGATCTCGTCGAAGGGATTCATCGACATCTTGACGTTCGACAGCTCGACGCCGGAGCCGTCCGCCTTGACGCGGATCTTGACGTTGTAGTCGACGACCCGCTTGACGGGCACCAGAACCTTCATGGCGGTCTCAATCCTCCGCACGGGACATCGTGGACGGGCCGGCGCGTGATTCCGCGCGGCCTCATTGCGATCTCAAGGGATCGAACCCCGCTCGCGCAGGGCGGCGGACCGTAACGGCCACATTTCCGCCTTGTCAACGCGTGTGCGAAGGCTCCGGCGCCGCGCTGCGGCAATGCCGGTATCGGGGCCGGATTTGAAAAGGCGGTACGGTGACGGCCTAGCGGTTCTTGCCGGGGACCCAGAGCACGTCCTGGGCGCCGTTCGCGTTGGCGGAACGGCTCGCCACGAACAGGAAGTCCGACAGCCGGTTGAGGTATTGCAGGGCCTCCGGCGAGATCCGCTCGCCCTCGACCGAGGCCAGTTCGACGGCGAGGCGCTCGGCGCGCCGACAGATCGTGCGGGCGAGGTGGAGCGCGGCCGCGGCCGGGCTCCCGCCCGGCAGGACGAAGGATTTCAGGGGCGCGAGGTCGGCGTTCAGCGCGTCGATATCGGCCTCGACCCGCTTCACCTGCGCCGCGACGATCCGCAGGGGCTCGTAGGCGGGCGGCTCCGGCCCCTCGGGCGTGGCGAGGTCGGCGCCGAGATCGAACAGGTCGTTCTGGATCGCGGCGAGCATCGCGTCGAGCCGCGGCTCGGCGTGGAGGCGGGCGAGACCGATGCAGGCATTGGTCTCGTCGACCGTGCCGTAGGTCTCGACGCGCAGATCCGCCTTCGAGCGGCGCTCGCCGTTGGCCAGCGCCGTGGTGCCCTTGTCGCCCGTACGGGTGTAGATGCGGTTCAGCGTGACCACGGCGCCCGGACGCTCCCTCGGAATGGACCTTCGCTCAGAAGGTATAGCCGATCTTGCCGCCGAAATTCGTCAGGCCGCGATTCTCGATGCAGAGCCCGGCATTCGACATGTGCTCGACCGTCGCCATGATGCTCAGGTGCTCGGTGATGCGGAAGCCCAAAGCCGCCGCCTCGCGGAACAGCGGGTTGCAGCCCAGCGCGTTGAAGCCCGGCGGCAGCAGCGCCTTCGGCCCGGTCTTGCCGTCGTGGAAGCCCGCGCCAAAGAAGCCTTCGAGGAAGACCACCCGGTTGAAGGTCTCGGGGAACAGGTCGACCGTCCAAGTGGCGCCGAGATAGCCGTAGCTGGTGCGGCCGCCGAAATTGTAGCTGCCGCCGGCGGTCGGGCGCGGCACGAAGGCCTGCCAGAACGGATCGATGCTCACGAGCGGCTTGGCGAACAGGATCTCGCCGTTGATGTTCGAGGTGTTGCGCTCCGCGCTCCCGGGATCCTGCACCGAGCCGCCGATGCGGACCTCGGAGACGATGCTCATGGGCGCCACCGGGGGGGCGTAGGCGACGGGCGCGGGGGCCCGGCTCACGAGATCCGCCGCGCTCCCCGGATGGCCGGCCAGGGCGGTCGCCGAGAGGGCGAGCGCGCCGACGAGGGAGCGGAGGGATCGAGCGATCATGCGGTGCAAATCCGGTTGTACCGTCCGTGACTAGCACGGGGTCCGGAAGGCCGGCAGTCGGCGCCGCGCCTCGCCGCCGCGAAATCATCCCGCCCCGGGCCGATCCGGGGCCTGTGCGGCGTTCACGCCACAGTGGCGCTCAGGCCGAGCGCCACCAGACCACGCCCATGATCAGGAGAATCGCCAGGAATTGCAGCAGCACGCGCAGGCGCATCAGGCGCTGCGAGAGGTTGGCGCTGCCGCCCCGCATCATGTTGGCGAGGCCGAGAAACAGCACCAGCGCCACGGCGAGGCAGGCGATCAGGACGAGCGTGTTCGAGGACATGGGGCCGGATGGTTCGGGACGGATGCGCGTGCGCGCACCATAGACGCGCCCGCCCCCGAGGGGCAGGGGTCGGCCCTGCTCAATTGCGCCGCAGCAGGCGCTCGAAATAATCGAGTTCCTCGCGCGGCCGGGTCGGGTCGCCGAGCTTGCGCCGCAGCTCCTCCATGATGCGCCGCGCCCGCTGCACCGCCGACTCGTCGGCGGTGGGCACGCGCACGCGCCCGTCCGACATGTCGCGGCCCCGGGTCGGGCGGCCGAGGGGGTCGTCGTCGCGGGCGCCGGCCTGGCCCTGCTGCCCGGGCTGCTGACCGCCCTCCTGCTCGCCCTGGCCCTCGCCCTCGGCCATCTCCTGCGCCTGCTGCTGCATGCCCTCGGCGCCGCGCTTCAGCCCGTCGAGGGCGCGGCCCTGCGCGTCGACCGCCTCGCCCTCCTTGCCCTGGCGGAGCGCGTTCTCGGCCTGCCGCATGGCGTCCTCGGCGTCGGAGAGACCCTCCTCGCCGCGCATGCCGTTCTCCTTCATGCGCCGCTGCAGGTCCTCCAGGCGCTGGCGCAGGGCCTGCTGGCGCTCGCCGACGCTGCCGCTGCCCGACCCGCCGCCGCTGCCCGGGCTGCCCTGGCCCCGCTGGCCGCGCTGCTCCTCGCCCTGGCCCTGCTGGGCGCCCTGGCCGGGATCCTTGCTCTGCCCCTGGCCGCGCTGGCCCTGCTGCTCGCCGCGCTGCTGCGGGCGCTGGCCGCCGCGCTGGCCCTGCTCGGCGCCGCGCTTCTGCTGGCCCTCCTTGAAGGTCTCGTCGCGCAGGTCCTGCTGGTCGCGGGCCATCTGGTCGAGGTCGCGCATCTGCTTGCGCATCTCGCGGGAGGCCTGGTCGGACTTGCCGCCCTGCTCGGCGGTCTGCAGGTTCTCCAGGATGTTGCGCAGCTGCTCCATCAGGCGCTGCGCCTCGGCGGTGTCGCCGCGCTTCATCGCCTCGGCGAGGTCGTTCAGCATCTTGTCGAGATCGTCCGGCGTGACGGTCTTCGATGATTGCTGGCCCTCCTTCTGGCGCTCGCCGGGCTCCCGCGGCTCCCGGCGCTGCTTGTCGGCCAGCTCCTTCATGAATTTCGAGAGGGCCTGCTTCAGGTCCTCGGTCAGGCGCTTGATCTCCTCGTCCGGGGCGTTGCGCTCAATCGCCTCCTTGAGCCGGTCCTGCGCCTGGCGAAGCTGCTTCTCGGCGTCGGAGAGATCGCCGTCCTCGATCTTGAGGGCCATCTCCCACAGGAGGTCGGCGACCTCCGTCAGCGCCTCGTCGGTGCCGGCCTGCCGCAGGCGGCGGGCGGCGGTCTTGAGGCCGAGGAAGATCGCGGGCTGGGGCGTGAACTGGTCCGGCGCGATGAGCAGGGCGTCGAGGGCGGTCTGCACCCGGCGGCGCTCCTCGTCCGGCGCCGTCACGAGGCGGCGGCGCTCCTCGGCGAGGGAGCGGGCGAGGGGATCCTTGAAAGGGCGCGCCGGCAGCGTCATCTCGACGGGCGCGGTGCGGCCCTCTTGCCCCGCCTCGTCCCTGACGACGATCGTGAAGCGGATGCGCGCGCCGGACCAGGGATTGTCGGTCAGGTCGACCAGCGTCTTGGTGTCGGCCTCGCCGCTCGCATCAGCGGGCAGCGCCAGCGCGATCTTCGGCGGCGGCACGAGCGAGCGGCCGGGCTTCAGGGGCTCGACGAGCCCTTCCGCCGCGCTGATCCCGTAGTCGTCCTTGGCGCGGTAGGTCAGGTTGAAGGTGCCCCGGCCGTTCACCTCGGGGCCGCCGACGCTGCGCACCTCCGGCGGGTTGTCGGGGATCGCCTCCACCACGAGGCGCTGGTTCTGGCCCCCCGCCGCGATGGCGAGCTCGGCCAGCGGCCCGACGACCTGGAAGCGGTCCTCGCGCAGGTCCGCGCGCGCCTCCTTGCCGGGCAGCGGCTTGAGGCCTGGATTCGGCGTCAGCGCCGCCTGGCCCTCGCCGGCGATGCGCACGATCAGCTGTGAGTTCACGGGCGCGCGCAGGCGCTGCTCGGCGCCGTTCATCGTCACGATGAGGGGCGGCATCCGGGTGTAGAGGGGCGGGTCGATCCAGCCGTCGACGCGGAAGTTCGGGCCGGCGGCCGGCGGCTCGCGCCAGTCGAAGGCCGTGCCGATGCGGTCCCGCCACTCGGAGCCGGCGACGAACAGGCTCGCCACCGCCGCCACCGTGAGCGCCGCGCGCAGGGCGTAGGGGTCGTGCCGCACCATCATCGGCCGCGGCAGGCCGACCTGCAGCCGCGCCACCGCCTCGGCCGCCCGCCGCTGGTGGAGCGCCCAGAGGGCGCGGGTCGCCGGGTCCTGCGTGCCGACGGCGAGCGTGTCCTCGATCGCCCGGGCCGGGCCGTGGGCGAGCGCGCCGTCGCGGGAGGCGGCCTCGCGGTCGATCCGGGCGAGCGCCTCGCGCCGGTCCGGCCGGCCCGTGCGCAGCAGCGGCAGCAGCGCCGCGGCGAGGGCGAGGGCGAAGGCGGCGAGCCCCGCCATCCGCCAGGGGGGCGAGAGGTCGAGCCAGAGGCCGAGCCAGGAGGCGGCGAGGACGGCGAGGAGAACGCCGAGCCCCCGCCACAGGACGGGCCAGGCCCGCTCCCACAACCCCGCCGCGCGGGAGCGCGCGACGAGGCGGTCGAGGCGCGCACGCATGTCGGTCGCACGCATGTCGGTCCCGGCCGGTCTCGGAGAATCCATGCTCACGCGCGTCGTCGTCCCGTGCCCCGCCCGTTCCTGCCGCAAGGTGGCGCGCTTTCGTTGGCGCATCCACCGCCCGTCCAGGCTAGCATGCTGGGACAGACGGGCGCATTTGGTCAAATGCGCCCAGGCCGAGGCTCTCCTCACCGTCGCGCCGTCTGTTCAGGAATGGATGGCGGGCCTATGAGACGGTTGCAGGGGCAACGGTGGGGTGCCAAGCTGATGACGACCGGAGCCGAGGCCATGCCGACCTACCGCCTTCGCGTCGCCTGGCGGGAGCGGAACGGCATCGTCCGATCCCCGGTGAGCGACGAGGGAATCGAGGCGCCGAGCCTGCGCGAGGCCATCGCCGTCGCCCTGACGCGGTCCCACCAGCTCCTCGCCGCGGACACCAACCTCGCCTGGATCGTCGATCCAGACGGGCACGTCGCCTGGACGCTGCGCATGGACGAGGGCAGCGCGGTCGCCGTCTGACGGGCGCCGCGTTATCGTCGGACGAGACGCGGCGAGGGCTCCCCAGATGCCATCCGACGACGCACAGCAATTCGCGAGCGACAATTACTCCGGCATCTGCCCCGAGGCCTGGGCGGCGATGGCGGAGGCGAACCGGGGCCACGCGGCTGCCTACGGCGAGGATGCCTGGACGGCGCGGGCGGCGGACGGTTTCCGCGCCCTGTTCGAGACGCCCTGCCAGGTCTTCTTCGCCTTCAACGGCACGGCGGCGAACTCGCTGGCGCTCGCCTCCCTCTGCCAATCCTACCACAGCGTGATCTGCGCCGATTCGGCCCATGTCGAGACGGACGAGTGCGGCGCGCCGGAATTCTTCTCGAACGGCTCGAAGCTCCTCACCGCCCGGACGACGGGCGGCAAGCTGACCCCGGAGGCGATCCGCGCGTTCGCCACGAACCGCAGCGACATCCACTTCCCGAAGCCCCGCGTCGTCACGATCACGCAGCCGACGGAGACGGGGCAGGTCTACAGCCTCGACGAGTTGCGGGCGATCTCGGCGACCTGCCGGGAGCTGGCGCTCAGCCTGCACATGGACGGGGCGCGCTTCGCCAATGCCTGCGCGAGCCTGAAGTGCAGCCCCGCCGCGATGACGTGGCAGGCGGGCATCGACGTGCTCTGCTTCGGCGGCACCAAGAACGGCATGCATGCGGGCGAGGCGGTGCTGTTCTTCGATCCCGATTTCGCGGAGGATTTCGGCTACCGCTGCAAGCAGGCGGGCCAGCTCGCCTCGAAGATGCGCTTCCTCGCCGCGCCCTGGGTCGGCATGCTGGAGAGCGGGGCCTGGCTCGCCAATGCCCGCCACGGCAATGCCTGCGCCGCCCGCTTCGCGCAGGCCGTCGCCGGCCTGCCCGAGGTCGAACTGATGTTCCCGGTCGAGGCGAACGCGGTGTTCCTGCGGATGCCGTCCGCCCGGATGGAGGCGTTGCGGGCGCGGGGCTGGCGCTTCTACACCTTCATCGGCGGGGGCGCCCGCTTCATGTTCGCCTGGGACGCCGACCCGGGCCGGGTCGACGCGCTGGCGCGGGACCTGCGGGCGGTGGCGCTGGACGAGGCGGCCTGAGGGTCGCCTGCCGGACGCGGGAGGGCTCGACGCCATGACGCTCACAGGGCTGTCCGCCTTCCCGATCACGCCGGCCGCCGCCGACGGCCGGGTCGACGAGACCGCCCTGCGCCGGCTCGTCGAGCCGCTCTGCGCAGCAGGCGTCGACTCGGTCGGCCTGCTCGGCAGCACGGGAACCTACGCCTATCTCACCCGCACGGAGCGCCGCCGCGCCCTCGATGCCGCCCTCGACCTCGACGTGTCGGGGGGCCGGGTGCCGATCCTCGTCGGAATCGGCGCCCTTCGGACCGACGAAGCGGTGCGCCTCGCGCAGGACGCCAGGGCGGCCGGCGCCGCCGCCGGGCTCCTGGCTCCCGTCTCCTACACGCCGCTCACCGAGGACGAGGTCTTCGCGCACGTCGCCGCGGTCGCGCGGGAGGGCGGCCTGCCGGTCTGCCTCTACGACAACCCGGCCACGACGCATTTCCGGTTCACGCCGTCCCTTGTCGGGCGCCTCGCGGATGTCCCCGGGATCGTCGCCCTCAAGAGCCCGGCGCCGGACACGCAGGCGGCCGGGGATTACCTCGCCGCATGGCGCGGCGTCGTCCCGAACGGGTTCTCGCTCGGCGTCAGCGGCGACTGGAACTCCGTCGAGGCGCTGATCGCCGGCGCCGACGCCTGGTACTGCGTGATGGCGGGCCTGTTCCCGAGGACCGGCCTGCGGATCGTCCGGGCGGTTCGGGACGGAAACGCCGCGGAAGCGCGGCGGCTGAACGCCACGCTCGCGCCGCTCTGGGACCTGTTCAAGGCGTATTCGAGCCTCAGGGTGATGTACGCGAGCGCCGACCTGCTCGGCCTCTGCCGCGCCGAGCCGCCGCGCCCGATCCTGCCGCTGACCGGCCTGCCCCGGCAGCAGGTCGCGGACGCGCTGCGCAGGCTCGATCTGAGCTAGGGGCGGGGCTCAGCCCACGGCCTTGCGGCTCGCTTCCGCCAGAACCTCCTCGCCCCACGGGTTGAGGCTCTTCCCGGCCAGCCTTGCGGCCAGCGCCGCGCGGGCATGCACCTCCGGCGCCACGCGCAGCATCACCTTGCCGGAATAGGGTTTCTCCGGGGCCTTTCCCACCGCTTCGCACGTCGCGACATAGTCCTCGACCGCCTCGTGAAAGGCTTCGGTCAATCCGGCCACGGTATTCGCGTGGAAGCCGACGACGTCGTTGATCCCGGAGAGTTGCCCGACGAAGAGGCCATCATCCGGGTCGAACGCGACGCGGGCGTGGAAGCCCCTGTAGGCCATCGTGTTCACGGCTTCACTCCGAGCTTGAGCAAGAACTCGCGAGCGGCACGCACCTGATACCGCTTCGCTTCCTTCGCAGGGTGCGGGCGATGAAAGCTGGCGATGATGCGTTGCTTCTCGAAGCGGACGCGAGATCCGGCCCCTTCGACGCGTTGGTAACCCACCGCCAGAAGCACAGCCTCGACATCCTGCCACGCGATCGCCCGTTAGGCCGGATCGGGGAAGACGGCCTGCAGCCGTTCGCGCCTGCCTCGCGTCTCTGCATCGCCTCCCAGGCAAGCCTATCATGCGAGTCAGACGAGGGCAGCAGGAACACAGGGAAAGTCGGCCGCCTGCTCAGCCCAGCCAGTCCGGCACCCGGTCGAGGCCGATCAGGTCCTCGTAGCTCTGGCGCGGGCGCACGATGGCCGCGTCGGCGCCGCGCACCAGCACCTCCGGCACGAGGCGGCGCGTGTTGTAGGTGCCGGCCTGGACCGCCCCGTAGGCGCCGGCCGTCATCACCGCGATCAAATCGCCAGGCGCCACCTCGGGCATCTCGCGATTGAGGGCGAGATAATCCCCCGTCTCGCAGACGGGGCCGACCACGTCGGCGACGATGCGGGGGGTGTCTGGCGCGGGCTCCCGCACCGGGCGGAGCGCGTGGAACGCCTCGTAGAGGGTCGGGCGGATCAGGTCGTTCATCGCCCCGTCCACGATCACGAAGGTGCGCCCCTCGGAGTGCTTCACGAAGATCACGCGGGTGACGAGGATGCCCGCATTGCCCGAGATCATGCGGCCGATCTCGAAGACGGGGCGCAGGCCGAGCGGCCGGAAATGCGGGCGCAGCACCGCGGCGAGCGCCGCGGGGTCGGGCGGGGGCGCGTTGTCGTCCCGGTAGGGGATGCCGAGGCCGCCGCCGAAATCGATGTGGTGCAGGTCGTGCCCCGCCGCCATCAGGTCGCGGGCGAGGTCGGCGAGCAGCCGGGCCGCGCTGTCGAAGGGCGCGAGGTCCGTGATCTGGCTGCCGATATGCATGTCGACGCCCGAGACCCTGAGGCCCGGCAGCCGCGCGGCCTCGGCGTAGACGGCGGGCGCCCGCGTGATCGGGATGCCGAACTTGTTCTCGTATTTGCCGGTCGAGATCTTGGCGTGGGTGCCGGCGTCGACGTCCGGGTTCACCCGGATCGAGACCGGTGCGGTCAGGCCGAGGCTCGTCGCCACCGCGGAGAGGGCGGCGAGTTCGGGCTCGCTCTCCACGTTGAAGCAGAAGATGCCGGCCCGCAGCGCCGCCTCCATCTCGTCGCGCGTCTTGCCGACGCCCGAGAAGACGATCCGCTGCGGATCGACGCCGGCGGCCAGCGCCCGGCGCAGCTCGCCCTCCGAGACGATGTCCATGCCTGCGCCCGCGCGGGCGAGGGTGCGCAGCACCGCCTGGTTCGAGTTCGCCTTCATGGCGAAGCAGACGAGGGCGTCGTCGCCCGCGAAGGCGTCGGCGAAGACGCGGTAGTGCCGCTCCAGCGTGGCGGTGGCGTAGCAGTAGAAGGGGGTGCCCACCGTGTCGGCGAGGCCGGTCAGGTCGACGTCCTCCGCGTGCAGGCGGCCGTCGCGGTAGTGGAAATGATGCATGGCAGCGGCCGGCGCGGGGCGGGTTCGGGTCTCGGGGATGTGGGGGGGCGGGGGCCGGGGCGCGAGCCCGCGCCGATCGTCCCCTAGAGCAGCGGATCGAGGAGGAAGGGCTGCCTGGGTACCGTGTAGCCGCGCCGCGCGCCGCGCCCCGTCGTCTGCGGCGCCTCGGTGCCGCTCGGCGGGATGGCGGAGAGGGGCAGTTCGTCGCCGGCCTGGACCGCGGCGGGATCGGGGGAGGCGGCGCCGTTGCCGAGGCCGATGCTCGTCGGCAGCGAGCGGGCGCTGGCGGGCGCCTGGGGGCCGCCGGCCACCGGGCCGGGCCGGGCGGCGCCGTCCGGCGGCTCGAGCGCGCCGCGCCGCCCGCAGGCCGAGACCGCCAGGGCGATCGCGCCGGCCGCGATGAGGAGCTTCAGGGAGCGGGAAGGCAGCATCGACGCGGGTCCGGCACGCTTGGCGGTTTCGCCCGGGGGGCGCTCCACCTTAGCCGCAGGCGATAGCCGAGACGAGCGCGCGGGCGCAACAGCCGAGCTGAAGCCCCGCGCGCCGATCGCTCAGCCCCGCGTGTTGCCGGCGCCGGGCTGGGTCTTCTGGTAGGCGTCGATCGCCCGGCGGCAATTCTCGGAGAGCTTCTTCCAGTTCGTCTCGAAACAGGCGTCCGTCGCCGGATCCTCGGGGGCGAGGTTGCCGCAATAGGTCAGGTAGTCGCCCGTGCAGTACTTCTTCAGCGTCTCGTTGCCCCGCTTCGTCTGCGGCGCGGGGTCGGCGAGGGCCGGGGCGGCAAGCGCGGCGGCGAAGCCGAGCGCGAGGGCGAGGGACGGGAACTTCGAGGCCATGAATGGACGGTCCTGGTCGATCGAGAAACGAATGATGCCCCGATGATGCCACTCGATGGTCGAAACAAGGCACGGGGCGGTGATCCGGTGTCGATGCGGCGGCCTTCAGGTGCGGGTCCGCACGCTCAAGGCAGCGCCCGGGCGCGGCGACGTCATGATCGCGCCGCCGCGGGGAAGGCGTCGACGCTGGGCAGGCGCTCCCGCCCGGCCACGGCGTCGGCCACCTCGGTGATGCGCCGGCGCAGGTCGGCGTTCTCGCGGGCGATGTCGGGGCCCGCACCCTCGCCGCGATCGGACAGGGATTGCGCGAGGGCATCCTCCGCGGCGGCGAGGCTCGCCCGCAGCGCCTCGCGCTCGGCGAAGAGCTCCGCGTGCTGCCGGCGCAGGTCGGCGACGGCCGAATCCACCGCGAGCGGCTCGGGCTTGGCGGCGGCGTCCGCCTCGGCCGCCCGCTCGGCCGCGGCCCGGGCCGCGTCGCGCTCGTGGCGGGTGGCGATGAGGTTGTCGAGAAGCTCGCAATGCGCCTCCTCGAGGGCGTGGAGCGTCGCGAGCCCCGTCGCGCCCTCCGAGCGGGCGGCGTCGAGGTCGCCCGAGAGCCGCACGATGTCGCCCCGGGCCGCCGCGATCTCGCCGACGCGCTCGGCGAGCGTCGTGTCGCGGGCCTCGACCAGTTGCGCGAGCTTGGCGACCTCCATGCTGCGCGCGCCGATCTCGGCCATGTCGGCGTGGCGCTTGGCGAGGGCGGCCTCGACCCGGCGCTCCAGCCGGCGCTGCTGCACGGCGAACTGGGCGCGCAGGAAGTCCTTCTCCGCCGCGATCTCTCCCGAAGAGAGCGGGAACATGGCCTCGACCCGGCGGCGGGCGAGCCGGGCGGCGCGCGCGTTGACCGCCGGCAGCACGAGCAGGATGCACAGGCTCGCCGCCAGGAAGCCGAGCGCGAAGATCAGCAGGGTTTCGATCACGCGGGCACGCTCATCGATCGGACAGGCCTCCGCGGCCGGGTCCCGCCTCGCGGGCCCCGTCGCGGCCGAACCCCGTCTTTAACCCATCTTCGCGCGCAGCGGGCAAGTTCCGCAATGCGGCCGGGCGGGATGCCCCTGCGCGGGGCGCGGCGCGGCCTCAGAACGGGTTCCAGGTTGGCCGGCTGGTGAATTTCAGGTAGCCGACATTGATGCCGAGCCGGGCCCCGACGCCGCTGCGGATCGGCACCACGACGATCCCGTCCGCGGTGGCCGCCGTCATGCCGAAGCCGCCGACGAGATAGGCCGAGCCGTCGACGCCGCCGAAGCGGCGGTAGAGGTCCTGGACCGAGGTCAGGTTGTAGACGAGCATCATGGTGCGCGCCCCGTCGCCGCCCACGTCGAAGCCGAGCGTCGGCCCCTGCCAGTAGACCCGCCGCTGGCCCGCGTTGCGGGTGTAGAGCGTGCCCTCGCCGTAGCGCAGGCCGCCGACGATGGCGCCGGAGGCTTCCTGGCCGAGGATGTAGCCGTTCGGCTCGCCCCAGCGGCGGCTCGCCTCCTGCACCGTGAGGGCGAGGCCGCGCGAGACGGTGCCGAAGAAGCGGTGCCCGGAATCGACGATCTCGGCCGGCCGGAAGGAATCCGGGTTGCCCGGGTCGTCGCCCGGCCGGGCGAGCGCGGCGACGGGGCCGAGGGCGAGGGCCGCGCCCGCGGCGAGGGCGCCCGCCAGGATGCGGCGCCGGTCGGAATCGTGGTTTCGGTCTGGCTTCGACATCGGTTCCTCCTCGCTCGCCATCGGGCGTTCCGAGCGGTCGGGCTTCGGCGCCCGGCGGCGGGATCCGCCGGCCGCCTCCATCCCGCCGGCCCCATTGTGGCGAAATGCCGGGTCGTCGGGCCCGCCGCGGCGTCGCAGGCCGGCGGCGGGATTGCCAGCGCCCCCGCGCTGCGCTCGAAGGCGGCTGGCCGGGCGCGACCTGATTCGGCGAGTCTGACGCGAAATTTTGCAGGATGTGGTTAACGCGCCGTCAATGCTTCGTGATCATCGCCGCGGCGGCCGGCCGGCCCGCGCGGGCCGGGGGCGGGCCGGAGGCGGAGGAGCGCCTGCGCCGTCTCCCCGCGCTCGCGCCGCTGGCCCTGCACGGCTACGACGCGGTGAGCTACTTCCTGCCCGGCGGCCCCGTCGCCGGGCTCCCGGCCCATGAAGTCGCCTGGGCCGGGCGGAGCTGGCGCTTCGCGAAGGGCGCCAACCGCGAGGCGTTCCGGCGCGATCCCGAGATCTACGCGCCGCGCCTCGGCGGCCACGATCCGGTCGGCGTCGCGCAGGGGCGCATCGTCGATGCCGATCCCCTCGTCTTCGCGATCCTCGATGCGCGGCTCTACCTGTTCCGCGACGCGCAGCGCCGGGCGCGCGCCCTCGCCGAGCCGGAGATCCTGGGCCGGGCCGAGGCGGGCTGGCCGGCCCTGCGGCCGCTGATCGAGGACCCGCCGGGCTAGAGCCCGTCCGCCGAATGCGGCCGGATCAGCGGCCCGCGATCCGGCAGGCCGACGCGGGCGGCGTAGCTCCGGTCGCCCAGCGCCGCGAAGGGCCCGTTGCGGTAGGAGAGGGCGTGGCGCCCGTAGATCATCGGCCGGCCCGTGGGCGTCAGGGTGCAGCCGCCGGCCACGGTGAGGACGTGGTCGCCGGCCGCCGTGTCCCATTCCATGGTCGGGCCGCAGCGCACGTAGATGTCGGCCTCGCCGGAGGCGATCAGGCAGAATTTCAGGGCCGAGGCGGCGCCGCGCCGCGCCCCGATCGGCAGGGCGGCGAGGCAGGCCTCGGTCTCGACGTCCCCGTGGCGGCGGCTGACGAGCGCCACGAGGCCGCTCGCCGGGGCGGTGCGCACGCGGATCGGGCTCGCCTCGTCCGGGCGGCCCTCCCGGATCGGCGCCTCGCTGGGCTGCGCCCCCGCGAACCAGACCCGGCCGAGGCCGGGCGCGGCGAGCGCGGCGGCGACGGGCCGGTTGCCCGCGATGAGGCCGATATTGACCGAGTATTCGGGGTTGCCGGCGAGGAAGTCGCGCGTGCCGTCGAGGGGGTCGACGAGGAAGAACAGGTCGGCCGGCGGCGCGTCGTGGGAGGTCTCCTCGGCCACGACCGGGATCTCGGGAAAGGCCTGGGCGAGGGATTGCAGGATGTGCTGCTCGGCCGCGAGGTCGGCCACGCTCGAGGGCGAGCCGTCCGGCTTCAGCACGTGCGGGCAATCGCCGCCATGGTGAGCCCGCAGGATCTCGCCGGCCTCGCAGGCGATCCCCGCCAGCGTCGCGGCGATGCGGTCGCGTTGCGGCTCCGTGAGCGTCATCGGGCCGTCATGCCCGAGGCGTTCGCGCTTGTCGACCCGAGGCGGCGGGCGACGCCGCCGCTTTTCAAAGCGGGATGCGCCGTCTATCCGTGCGGCATGGGCCCTCGCGGCGCGAGCCGGCGGCCCGAGCCGACACCCGATGAACCACGCGCGGAGCGCGCCATGACCACCGTGAATCTCGATTCCCTCGACCTCTCGGCCCTGCTCTGCTCCCGCGTCTGCCACGACGTGATCAGCCCGGTCGGCGCGATCGTCAACGGGCTCGAGGTGCTGGAGGACGACAACGACGCCTCCATGCGCGACTTCGCCCTGGATCTCATCCGCAAGAGCGCGCGGCAGGCCTCGGCGCGGCTGCAATTCGCCCGCATCGCCTTCGGCGCCGCCGGCTCGGCCGGGGCGGCGATCGACCTCGCCGACGCGGAGAAGGTCTCCCGCGGGATGTTCGCGGACGACAAGACCCAGCTCACCTGGAGCGCGCCCCAGGCCCTGTTCCCGAAGAACAAGGTCAAGCTCCTGCTCAACCTCGTCATGATCGCCACGAGCGCGATCCCGCGCGGCGGCCTCATCGACGTGAAGGTCTCCGGTGACGGCGAGGCGCCGACCCTCCTCTTCAAGGCCAAGGGCTCGCACGCCCGCATCCCCGCCCATGTCGAGGAGCTCATCGCGGGCCGCCCGGAGAGCGGCACCGTCGACGCGCATGGCATCCTGCCCTTCTATGCCGGCCTCGTGGCCCGCGCCGCGGGCATGAGCGTGCGCTTCTCGATCGAGGGCGACGAGGTGACGATCCTCGCCGAGCCGGTCTCGGCCTCCGCCGAGCCCGAGGCGCCGGCCCCCGCCGCCACGCCCGAGGATGCGCGCCCCGCCGACAGCGAGCCCTCGGACACGCAGCTGGCCTGAACTACCCCGCCGCTCCCGTTCGGCAGAGGTCGCGGGCAGGGCTCGCGCACCGGGCGAGGATCGCGGTCTCTCCGGATTCGGCGAATCCCCACCCCTCTCCCGAACGGGAGAGGGGAGACGCGCTCAGCCCCGACGGCCCCGTGAGCGTTTTCGTCTCTCGCCGCCCACGCGGCCTGCGCCTCTGTGCGCGCACCCGTCCGGCCGGCCCGGAACCAGCCCCGGCGCCCCTTCCGCTCGCGATCCGTCAACCGAAACCGCTCACGGAGACCGCCTCGACGGCCGGTCGCCGGGTGCTTGCTGCAACGGTTCTCTAACCCATCCCGGTCACATTCGGTGAAGTACGAATACCGTGCGGATCTCGAACCGAGCACTTCCGATGGACGACTTGCTGCGTGAGTTTCTGACCGAGAGCAGTGAGCATCTCGACACTGTCGACACCGAACTGGTGCGGTTCGAGCAGGATCCCAACAACCAGCAGATCCTGAGAAACATCTTCCGCCTCGTCCACACCATCAAGGGCACCTGCGGCTTCCTCGGCCTGCCGCGCCTCGAGGCGCTGGCGCACGCCGCCGAGACGCTGATGGGCCGCTTCCGGGACGGCCTGCCCGCCACCGCCGCCTCGGTCACCCTGATCCTCTCGACCCTCGACCGCCTCAAGGCGATCCTCGCCGATCTCGAGGCGACCGGCACGGAGCCCGCGGGCTCCGACGAGGACCTGATCGGCGCGCTGGACAAGATGTCCGAGGGCACGGTCGAGGCCGCTCCCGCCCCGGCGCCGGTGGCGCCGCCGCCCCTGCCGGACCCGGTGGTCCGCGAGCTGAAGCCCGGCGAGGTCTCGCTCGACGATCTCGAGGCCGCCTTCCTGGCCGCGCCCGGGCCGGACGAGTTCGCGCCCGAGCCCGTTCTCGCCGAGCCCGCCTTCGCCAAGCCCGCCGTCGCCCCGCCCGCCGTGGCGGAGCGTCCCGCAGCGCCCGCTCCGGCACCGGAGCCGGCCCCCCCCGTCGCCGCGCCCGCGAAGGCGGCCACCCCCGAGGCCCCGGCCGCCGAGGGCGAGGCGGCGGTGAGCAAGGTGCAGACGATCCGCGTCAACGTCGACACGCTCGAGCACCTGATGACGATGGTCTCGGAGCTGGTGCTGACCCGCAACCAGCTCCTCGAAATCGCGCGCCGCCACGACGACACCAGCTACAAGGTGCCCCTGCAGCGCCTCAGCCACGTCACGGCCGAGCTGCAGGAAGGCGTCATGAAGACGCGCATGCAGCCCATCGGCAATGCCTGGCAGAAGCTGCCGCGGGTGGTGCGCGACCTCTCCTCCGAACTCGGCAAGCAGATCGACCTCGTGATGCAGGGCGCCGAGACGGAGCTCGACCGTCAGGTCCTGGAGGTCATCAAGGACCCGCTCACCCACATGGTGCGCAACTCGGCCGACCACGGCATCGAGGGCGCCGCCGAGCGCAAGGCCGCCGGCAAGCCCGCCCGCGGCACCATCCGGCTCGCCGCCTATCACGAGGGCGGCACGATCACGATCGAGATCTCCGACGACGGCAAGGGGCTCGACCTCTCCGCCATCCGCCGCAAGGCGGTCGAGCGCGGCGTCGCCTCCCAGGCCGACATCGAGAAGATGACCGACGCGCAGGTCGCGAAGTTCATCTTCCACGCCGGCTTCTCGACGGCCAAGGCCGTCACCTCGGTCTCGGGCCGCGGCGTCGGCATGGACGTCGTCAAGACGAACATCGAGACGATCGGCGGCGTCATCGACATCAACACGCAGCTCGGCCGCGGCACCACCTTCACGATCAAGATCCCGCTGACGCTGGCCATCGTCGCCGCCCTCATCGTCAAGGCGGGCGAGAACCGCTTCGCGGTACCCCAGGTCGCGGTGCTGGAACTGGTGCGCGTCGACAAGAGCACCGGCCAGCGGGTCGAGCGCATCAACGGCTCGCCGGTGCTGCGCCTGCGCGAGCGCCTGCTCCCGATCGTCACGCTCACGGGCCTCCTCGGCCAGAGCGACGGCGCCGAGGTCGATACCGGCTTCGTGGTCGTGGCCCAGGTCGGCCGCCAGCGCTTCGGCATCCTCGTCGACGAGGTCTTCCACACGGAGGAGATCGTCGTGAAGCCGATGTCCTCCAAGCTCCGCCACATCCCGCTGTTCGCCGGCAACACCATCCTCGGCGACGGCGCCGTGGTGCTCATCGTCGATCCGAACGGCGTCGCCCGGCAGGTCAGCCAGAGCGCCCAGGCCGGCTCGATCCCGGTCGAGTCCGAGGTCGAGGAGACGGAAGCCGGCGACGCCAAGGCGACGCTCCTCGTCTTCAAGGGCGGCAACAGCACCTTCAAGGCGGTGCCGCTCTCCCTCGTCACCCGGCTCGAGGAGATCGACGCCTCGAAGGTCGAGTGGCTCGGCGGGCGCCCCCTCATCCAGTATCGCGGCCGCCTGATGCCGCTGGTGCCGGCCGACGAGGCGATCACGATCCGCTCGGAGGGGACGCAGGCGCTCGTCGTGTTCTCGGACGGCGAGCGGGCGATGGGCCTCGTCGTCGACGAGATCGTCGACATCGTCGAGGAGCGCCTCGACATCGAGATCACGGCCGAGCGCTCGGACCTGATCGGCTCCGCGGTTCTGCGCGGCCGGGCGACCGACATCATCAACATCGCCCACTTCCTGCCGCTCGCCTACGACGACTGGGCGCGCGGCCCGAAGAAGGCCGAGAAGCGCGGCTCGACCCTGCTCCTCGTCGACGATTCCGCCTTCTTCCGCGACATGCTCACCCCCGTCCTCAAGGCCGCGGGCTACGCCGTGGTCTCGGTCGAGAGCGCGGAGCAGGCGCTCGCCGCCCTCCAGGCCAATGCCCGCATCGACGTCGTCGTCACCGACCTCGAGATGCCGGGCCGCAGCGGCTTCGACCTCGTGGCGGCCATGCGCGGGGCCGACCAGCGCCTCGCCGGGCTGCCCGTCATCGCCCTGACGGGCTCCGTCGGCGCCGACGCGGTCGAGCGCGCCCGCTCGCTCGCGATCAGCGACCTCGTCGCCAAGTTCGACCGCTCGGGGCTGATCGCGGCGCTCGCCGAGGTCGACGCGGTCACCCTCGCTCAGGCGGCCTGAGCCCGCTTTCCGGAGTACGATCATGATGCAGGCCGCCAACACCAACGCCGATGCCGGCGCCACCACCGAGTTCGTCACCGTCTTCGTGGGCGAGACCATGTTCGGTCTCGCCATCAACCGGGTGCACGACGTCTTCATCCCGGCGGGCGTCACGCCGGTGCCGCTCTCGCCGCCGGAGATCGTCGGCCTCCTCAACCTGCGCGGGCGCGTCGTCACCGCGCTCTGCCTGCGCCGCCGCCTCGGCCTGCCGCCGGCCGAGACCGAGGGCAACAAGATGGCGATCGGCCTGGAGCAGGGGGGCGAGACCTTCGCCCTCGTGGTCGACGGCGTCGGCGAGGTGCTGAAACTCGGGGCGGACACCCACGAATCCGTGCCAATCAACCTCGATGCCCGCTGGCGCGACCTCGCGCTCGGCGTGCACCGCCTCGACGGGCGCCTGCTCGTCATCCTCGACGTCGACGCGCTCCTCGCCTTCGGCGGCGAGCGGCGCGGTTCCGTCGCCGCCTGATCGATCGGACAGCGTGAGGAGTACCATGAAGACCTGTCTCGTCGTCGACGATTCCGCCGTGATCCGGAAGGTCGCCCGCCGCATCGTGGAGACGATCGGCCTCCGGGTGATCGAGGCCGAGGACGGCGCCAAGGCGCTCGACCATTGCACCGAGGCGATGCCCGACGCGATCCTCCTCGACTGGAACATGCCCAATATGGACGGCTACGCCTTCCTCCGCGCGCTGCGTCAGGCGCCGGGCGGGACGGCGCCGAAGGTGCTCTTCTGCACCACCGAGAACGACGTCGGCGCGATCGCCCGCGCGCTGCACGCGGGCGCCGACGAGTACATCATGAAGCCCTTCGACCGGGACATCCTGACGGCGAAGCTGGAGCAGGTCGGCCTCGCGGAGGCGAAGGCG
The DNA here is from genome assembly GCF_004348265.1 of Methylobacterium segetis. GTDB lineage: Bacteria > Pseudomonadota > Alphaproteobacteria > Rhizobiales > Beijerinckiaceae > Methylobacterium > Methylobacterium segetis. Next base: position 4,018 of record NZ_SMNT01000010.1, on the reverse strand, counting down.
GCCTGAGCCTGCAACCCGGGGGCGGGCACGCCCCCGGCACCGACCCCGTCACGCGTATTGAAGGCGTAACCCCCCCCATGCTGGCAGCCACCGCCACCCATCCGCCCGCGCCGGGGGGACATGCCGCGCCGGGCCGGATCAAGGTCCTCATCGCCGACGACTCGGCCGTGGTGCGCGGGCTCGTGGCCCGCTGGATCGGGGAGGCGGGCTTCACCGTGGTCGGCACCGCCGCCAACGGCCGCATCGCCCTGGAGATGATGGCCCGCCACGACCCCGACGTGGTGCTCCTCGACATCGACATGCCGGAACTCGACGGCACCCAGGCGCTGCCGCTGCTGCTGGCCAAGAGCCCCGGCCTCCAGGTCGTGATGATGTCGACGCTGACGACCCGCAATGCCGACATCTCCCTGAAATGCCTCGCGCTCGGCGCCGTCGACTACCTCGCCAAGCCCGAGAGCAACCGCGGCGTCACGACCTCGGACGCCTTCCGCGTCGAGCTGATCGAGCGCGTGCGGGTGTTCGGCGCCGCCCGCGCCCGCCGCCGCGGCCCCCCGCCCGCGCCCGCGCCTCTGCCGGGGGTGCCCGCCGCGCCCGCCCCGCTGCCGCCGCGCCCCGCCGCGCCGATCGCCCTGCGCCCGCGGACCCGCACGGCGGCGCCGCCGAAGGTCTTCCTGATCGGCTCCTCGACCGGCGGCCCCCGCGCCGTCGGCGAGGTCCTGGAGAAGATCGGCGCGGCCACCCTGCGCCGCCTGCCGGTGCTGATCGTGCAGCACATGCCGCCCGTCTTCACCGCCGTCTTCGCCGAGCATCTCGGGGCCCGGGTCGGGCTGCCCTCGGCCGAGGGCAAGGCGGACGAGCCGCTCCAGCCCGGCCGCATCTACGTGGCGCCGGGCGGGCGCCACATGCGCCTCCACGGCGGCGGGGGCCGAGAACCGGTGATCCGCCTCGACGACGGGCCGCCGGTCAATTTCTGCCGCCCCGCGGTCGACGTTCTGTTCCAGGACGCCGCCGCCCTGTTCGGGGCGGCCACCCTCTCGGTGATCCTCACCGGGATGGGCTCGGACGGCACCAACGGCGCCCGCAGCCTCGTCGAGGCCGGCGGCGCGGTGCTCGCCCAGGACGAGGCGACCAGCACCGTCTGGGGCATGCCGGGCAGCGTCGCCAAGGCCGGGCTCGCCCAGGCCGTGCTGCCGCTCGGCGAGCTCGGCCCGGCGCTCCGCAACCTGATCACGGGGCAGGGCGCATGACCGAGCTCGAGTTCGACTTCCTGCGCGGCTACCTCAAGCAGCGCTCCGGCCTCGCCCTGACCGCGGAGAAGCGCTACCTCGTCGAGAGCCGGCTCGGGCCGGTCTGCCGGCGCTTCGGCCTCGCGAGCCTGCGCGACCTCGTCGGCGCCCTCAAGGTCTCCCGCGACACCGCCATCGAGCGCGCCGTCGTCGAGGCGATGACGACGAACGAGACCTTCTTCTTCCGCGACCGGGTGCCCTTCGACCTGTTCCGGGAGACGCTGCTGCCGGGGGCGCTGACCCGCCGCGCGGCCCAGCGCCGCCTGCGGATCTGGTGCGCCGCCTCCTCGACGGGCCAGGAGCCCTATTCCCTGGCGATCCTCCTGCAGGAGGCGGCTCCCCGCCTCCAGGGCTGGCAGGTCGAGATCGTGGCCACCGACCTCTCCACCGAGGTGATCGAGAAGGCCCGGCTCGGCCTCTACAGCCACTTCGAGGTCCAGCGCGGCCTGCCCGTGCAGATGCTGCTCAAGTACTTCACCCAGGTGGGCGAGCAGTGGCACATCGCGCCCTCGATCCGCAGCATGGTCGATTACCGGCAGCTCAACCTGCTGAACCCGTTCGAGTCCCTCGGCCAGTTCGACATCATCTACTGCCGCAACGTGCTGATCTACTTCGACGCGCCGACCAAGGCCGACGTGCTCGGCCGGCTCGCCGGCTGCCTCGCGCCGGACGGGGCGATCCTCCTCGGCGCGGCCGAGACCGTGATCGGCCTGACCGACCGCCTCGCGCCGAACCCGGAGCACCGGGGCCTCTACGGCCACCCGCCGGGCGCCCGCATCGCCGAGGCCGCCCCGCGGCCCCTGCGCTTCGCCGGCCTGCGCTGAGGGCAGGGGAGGGCGGCGCCCGCCGCCCGCTTCCGCCGCGCCGCCACGCTGGCGGGCAGGACCCGGCCTCCCTAACTGCCGCCTCAGCGGGGGCGGCAATCGGGAAGGATCGGACATGGCAGGCAGCGCACTCATCGTCGGCGCGAGCGGCATCGTCGGCAGCGCCACGGCCGAGCTGATGGTCGCGCAGGGCTGGGAGGTGGCCGGGCTCGCCCGCAATCCCGGCGACCAGCCCGGCGTGCGGCCGGTCGCGGCCGATCTCCAGGACCCGGATTCGCTGGGTCGCGCCCTCGCGGGCCTGCGTCCGAGCCACGTCGTGCTGGCGACCTGGGCCCGCCGGCCGACGGAGGCCGAGATGATCGCGATCAACGCCGCGATGGTGCGAAACGTGATCGCTGCGCTCGCCCCCGCAGGCACGATCAGGCACGTCGCCCTCGTCACCGGCCTCAAGCATTATCTCGGGCCGTTCGAGGCCTACGGGCAGGGCCGCGTGCCCCAGACCCCCTTCCGCGAGGAGCAGGGCCGGCTCGACATCGACAACTTCTACTACGCGCAGGAGGACGCCGTCTTCGAGGCCGCCGCCCGCGACGGATTCAACTGGAGCGTGCACCGCCCGCACACGATCATCGGCAAGGCCGTCGGCAACGCCATGAATATGGGCACGACGCTCGCCGTCTACGCCACGCTCTGCCGCGAGACCGGCCGCCCCTTCCGTTTCCCCGGCTCTGCCGCCCAGTGGAACGGCCTGACCGACATGACGGACGCCCGGATCCTCGCCCGCCACATCCTCTGGGCCTCGACGAATCAGCAGGCCGCCAACGAGGCCTTCAACGTCGTCAACGGCGACGTCTTCCGCTGGCGCTGGATGTGGGGTCGCCTCGCGGACTGGTTCGGCATCGAGGCCGCGCCCTTCGACGGCACGGTCCGCCCCCTGGAGGAGCAGATGGCGGGGGACGCGCCCCTCTGGGCCGGGATCGCGGCCCGCCACGGGCTGGCCGAGCCCGATCTCGCCCGCCTCGCCTCGGCCTGGCACACGGATGCCGATCTCGGGCGCCCGATCGAGGTCGTCACCGACATGAGCAAGAGCCGCCGGCTCGGCTTCCTCGACTACCAGCCGACCGACGACGCCTTCTTCGACCTGTTCGCCCGGCTGAGGGCGGACCGGCTGATCCCGTAGGCTGAGCGTCCCCGGACACGAAAAAGCCCCGCCGAGGCGGGGCCGTTCGCGAGGGGAGGGGACCGGCCGGATCAGACGGCGATCCGCTCCTCGCCGTCGACGGGCTCGCGCAGCACGTAGCCGCGGCCCCAGACCGTCTCGATGTAGTTCTTGCCCTGGCTGGCATTGGCGAGCTTCTTGCGCAGCTTGCAGATGAAGACGTCGATGATCTTCAACTCGGGCTCGTCCATGCCGCCGTAGAGGTGGTTGAGGAACATCTCCTTCGTCAGGGTCGTGCCCTTCCGCAGGCTGAGGAGTTCCAGCATCTGGTACTCCTTGCCGGTGAGGTGCACCCGCGAGCCGGAGACCTCGACGGTCTTCTGGTCGAGGTTGACGATGAGGTCGCCCGTCGTGATGACCGATTGGGCGTGGCCCTTCGAGCGGCGCACGATCGCGTGGATGCTGGCGACGAGCTCGTCCTTGTGGAAGGGCTTGGTGAGGTAGTCGTCGGCGCCGAAGCCGAGGCCCTTCACCTTGTCCTCGATGCCGGCCATGCCGGAGAGGATCAGGATCGGGGTCTTCACCTTCGCGACGCGGAGCGACCGGAGCACCTCGTAGCCCGACATGTCGGGCAGGTTCAGGTCGAGCAGGATGATGTCGTAATCGTAGAGCTTGCCGAGATCGACGCCCTCCTCACCGAGATCGGTGGTGTAGGTGTTGAAGTTCTCGGACTTGAGCATCAGCTCGATGCT